>DATAIN010000340.1:0-11537 GCA_036262635.1 Gemmatimonadaceae bacterium
CCACCGAGCGCGCGATCAGCGTCGGACCGAGCGACGACTTTTCGATCCTCGGCGTAGTCTGCGCGGTGTTCCGCCCGCTTTGCGAGGACGAGTCCCCCACCCCGCACCGCGACGACTGACGGGCGGACGCCGGGGGGAGAAGCCCACTCCGTCCCCACCCCGTCCCCACCCCGTCCCCACTCCGTCCCCACGCACAGGCAAAAGGCCGCGGGCAATGCTCCGCGGCCTTCGTCGTTCCGCTGCGTTCGCGCTGCCTAACGCGTGCCGGTCGTGGCGACGGGGACGGTCTCCTGCTGCCGCTTCTGGGATTCCGCCTCGCGCCGCTCGCGCTCCTTCCGCTCGCGGATCGCCTTCACCGCGGCGCGGAACTGCTCCTCGTTCAGTCCGCGGCGCACGGCAAGGCTCATGTCGGCGTCGCGCGCCATCGCCTCGCGGTCACGGCTGATGTCGCGCTGCATCTTCGCCAGCGGGAGCTGGTAGAGCAGGCCGCTTGGCAGCGAGAACTTGCCGAGCTTGATGCTGTTCTTGTCGAGCCCCCACTGCTGTCCGCCCTTGGTCGTGTACATCCACGAAGGCGGCGGCCCGGAGATCTCGCTGTTTCCGGCGAGGTTGAGCGAGTCCCGATAGCGCGTCAGCCGCGTCTCGAGGACGCTGTCGCGCCGCTCGTCCTCCGTTATCGGCGCGTAGACGAATGGTCCCGGCGCCGGCCAGACTCGCCCGTCGCCGAACGAGGGCTGGACGCCGCGCAACGGGCCCCCGCCGCCGATGAGCGGACCGCTCCCGCCGGGCTCCGTCGTCGGCGCGGGCACCGCGGGCGCGGGCGGCAGCGTCGACGGAACCGCGATCGGCGCGCGGAGCTGCGGCGCGATGCCGACGTTCGGCGTCGCGCGCCGCCCATCTCCACCGTCGACCTGACGGCGTGTGCTGTCACCATGCGGCCGCTGGATCGGCACGAAGAGCACGCGCTCGCGCGCCGGCTCCGCCTGGCGTGGCGGCTCGCGGAAGAGCGACGACAGGGTCCCCGGCTCGATCGCGACCTTGAGCAGCAGGGCGATGCCCGCGACGTGCAGCGCGGTGGATGCCGCGAGCCAGCGGAAGTCGCGCTTCTTCGCGGGGCGGCTCACGCGACCTCGCCCTGCATGCGAGCGAGCAGCCGGCCGGCGCGACGTGCGGCCTCGCGGAGCCGCTCGGGAGAGGTCACGAAGGACACGCGGAAGAATCCTTCACCCCCCGCACCGAGCGAGGAGCCCGGGAGCACCACGACTCCCTCCTCGTCGAGGAGACGGTCGGCGAAGTCGCGGCTCGCGATCCCCCGCGGAAGGGGGCACCAGAGGTACATCGTCGCGCGGGGCGTCGCGCACTGGAATCCGGCCGCGCAGAAGGCGGCGGCCGCGGCGTCGCGCCGCTCGCGGAACGTCGCGACGTTCCCGGGCACCCACTCCGCCCAGCTTTCGATCGCCGCCACTCCCGCTGCCTGAACCGCCATGAACGCTCCCGTATCCACGAACGTCTTGACCTTCGCCAGCGCCGCCGCGATCGGTGGCCGCGCCACCGCCCAGCCGCAACGCCACCCGGTCATGTTGTACGTCTTCGACAACGAGTGGAACTCGATCGCGACGTCGTCGGCGCCCGCGATCTCGAAGATGCTCGGCGGGACGTACCCGTCGTAGGCGAGCTCCGAGTAGGCGTTGTCGTACACCAGCAATATGTCGAGTTCCCGGCACCGCGCCACGATCCGTTCGAGATAGTACCGGGGCGCGACCGCGGCCGTTGGGTTGTTCGGGTAGTTCAGGTACAGGATCCGCGCCCGGCGGAGCACGTCCGGCGGGATGTCGTCGAGCTCGACCAGGAAGTCACGCTCGGGGCGCAGGGGCACGGTGTACGCCGTGCCTTCGCCGAGCAGCGTCCCCCCGAGATAGGCGAGGTAGCCCGGCTCCGGGACGATGGTCACGTCCCCCGGCCCGACGAACGCCATCGCGAGATGGGCGATCCCCTCCTTCGAGCCTATCAGGGGGACGACCTCGGTGAAGGGGTCGAAACGAACCCCGAACCGCTTCTGCATCCACGCGGCGATGGCTTCCCGATACGCCGGGAGTCCGAGCGCGAAGCCGTAGCGGCTCATCGAGGGAACGTCGGCGGCGCGCTTCAGCGCCTCGATCGCCTTCGGCGGTGGCGCGAGGTCCGCGTCGCCCGCGCCGAGGTCGATCACGTCCACCCCCCGGGCGACGAGCTCGCGCTTGCGCGCCGGCACGTGCGCGCCGGGATACGTCGGCAGCGTCGAGAAACGCGGCGCGAGCCGGGGCATCAGCCTGCCGCGACCACGCCGTTCGTCACACGGCTGATCCCGGGGATCTCGACCTCGACGATGTCCCCGGGAGAGAGCGGCGCCACCCCCGCCGGTGTTCCCGTCGCGACCAGATCGCCCGGCTCGAGCGTCATCACCCGCGAGATCCAGGCGAGCACCGTCGGGATGGAGAAGACCATGTCGGTCGCGCTTCCCCGCTGCTTCTCCACGCCGTTCACGCGTGTGATCACGGTCAGGTCGTCGAGGCGCGCCGGCGGGCTTCCCATGGTGCCGAGGGGACAGAAGGTGTCGAACCCCTTCGCGCGCGTCCACTGCCCGTCGCTCTTCTGGAGGTCGCGCGCCGTCACGTCGTTCACCGCGACGATCCCGCGGATCGCATGCTCGGCCTCGACCTCGCTCGCATTCTTCAGCTTCGTGCCGACGACGACGCCGATCTCCCCCTCGAACTCGACGCGCGTCGAGATCCGCGGGAGGACGATCGACTCGCCGTTAGGCACGACGCTCGACGGCGGCTTGAGGAAGATGAGCGGCTCCTTCGGGACCTCGTTGCCGAGCTCCTTCGCGTGGTCGCGATAGTTCCGTCCGACGCAGACGATCTTTCCGGGGAGCATGGGGGGAGAGTGAAGGAATCGGGCTCGCGCGACGACGTCCGGCCGTCTATCGGTCGCCCTCCGGGGCGCCCGACGCATAGAAGCTACGCACCTCGTCGCGAATCCTCGACCAGCTGCCTCCGACGCGACGTGCCGGTGGGAGGGAGGCGACGAGCTGGCGGCCGTACGGCTTGCTCGCCGCGCGCGGGTCGGCGAGGATCACGACGCCGCGATCAGTCGCCGTCCGGATCAATCGCCCGAAGCCCTGCTTCAGCCGCAGCGCGGCGTGCGGCATCATGTACTCGACGAACGCGTCGCCGCCGCGCGCCTCGATCGACTCGCAGTGCGCCGCCGTCACCGGCTCGGTGGGCACGCGGAAGGGGAACTTCGCGATCAGCAGCCCGCGCAGCGCGCGCCCCGGGACGTCGACTCCTTCCCAGAACGAGGCGGTCCCGATCAGGATCGCCCGTCCGTTGTCGCGGAACCGGCGCAGCAGCGCATCGCGCGCATCTTCTCCATGGACGAGCAGGGGCCAGCGGCGCTCGGTGCCGCGCGCACGCAGCTCGGCCGCCGCGGCGCGCACGTCCTTGTGGCTCGTGAAGAGCACGAACAGGCCGCCGTCCGCCGCCTCGGCGAGATCGAGCGTCGCGCGGATGACCGCGGCGAAGTGACCGCCCGCGTCGACGTTAGGCGCCGGGAAGTCCGTCGGCACCGCGAGGATCGACTGCCGCGCGTAGTCGAAGGGCGACGGGAAGACGTCGGTGTGCGGCTCGAGCTCCGGCTCGTCGAGCCCCAGGCGGTTCGCGAGGAACTCGAAACGGTTGTCGGTCGCCAGCGTGGCGCTCGTGATCACCGCGGTCTGCACCCGCTTGAAGAGGTCCTCGCGCAGGATCGGCGCGAGGTTCAGCGGAACCGCCGCGACGGCCACCCCACGGTCGCGCCCGCGCACCTCGATCCACCGCACCGTCGGCTCGGCGTCCGGCGCGGGACGGAGCGCGTTCCGCAGCGAATCGCCCGCGCCCTGCAACCGCTTCCCCACCGCGCGGATCTCGTTGAGCAGCGGAGCGACCGACTCCTCGAGCTTCCCGCTCCCCTCGAGCCGCTCCCGCACGACGCGCAGACCCTCGTGCAGCAGCTCGATCTCGGCGAGCAGGTCGGTGAGCGCGGCATCGAGCCCCGCGTTCCACACCGGATGCGATGCGAAGTCGTCGGTCAGCCGCATCACCGCGACGCCGCTCTCCTGGAGCAGGGTGTCGAGGAGATCGAAGAGAAGCGCGCCCTTGTCGCGCGCCGCGTGCACCGCGGGCGCGAGGCGCTGATTCACCAGGTCGAGGCTCGCCACGCTGAGCAGGTCGCGCTGCGACTGCAGCTTCGTGACGAGCGAGGCGAGCAGTCCGCGCCCCTTCCGGTCGAGCCGATTGAAGGCGCGGGTGAGGGCGCGCCGCGTGATCGTCGCGCCGAGATGGCCCGCCGCGGCGTCCTCGAGGTGATGCCCCTCGTCCACCACGAGCCGGTCGTACGAGGGCAGCACCGCCGCCTCCTCCCAGTTCTGCGTCGCGCGCCTGACGGCGACGTCGCTGAGGAGCAGATGATGATTGACGACGACGACGTCCGCCTTCGCCGCCTGCTTGCGTGCTGCGTAGACGAAGCACTTGTCGTACGCGGGGCACTGCAGCCGCATGCACAGATCCGGCTCCGCCGACACCTCGTCCCAGACCTCGGGCTTCGGCGGCGTCGGCAGATCGGCGAGCGAGCCGTCCTTCGTCTTCTCCGCCCACTCGGCGAGGGTGGCCAGCTCGGCGCGCTCCGCCGCGTCGAGCAGCGTCCCTTCGTTCGAGCGCGCCTGGTCGAGGCGCGTCCGGCAAAGATAGTTCCGCCATCCCTTGAGCAGCGCGAAGCTCACCTTCTGGTCGCTCAGCGCCTTCTGCAGGAAGGGGAGATCCTTCCCGACGAGCTGCTCCTGGAGGTTGATCGTGTTGGTGCTGACGATCGTGCGCTCGCCGTTCGCGGCCGCCCAGCGCAGCGCGGGAAGCAGGTAGCCTAACGATTTGCCGACACCCGTCCCCGCCTCGAGCAGCCCGATCCCGCCTTCGCTGTAGAGCTTCGCGATCGTCGCGGCCATCCGGCGCTGGCTCGGGCGGTCCTCGTACGACCCGTGCAGCGCGGCGACCGGCCCCTCCGGACCGAGGTCCGCGTCGATGCGGTCGGGGTCGAGGGGGGTGAGCGGCTCGCTCCGTGGAACCTCGACCACGACGTACAGCTCGGTCGCGTCGTTGTCGACGATCGCGAAGCCGATCCCGTCGTCGTGCACCCTCGACGCGACCTCGAGATCCGCGTCCGACGGCTCGAGAAGCCCCGAGGGATGGTTGTGGACGAGCATCTCGCCGCGCTTCGCGAACCCCGGCAGCGCGAGCACTCGCCGCACGTCCCCGCGCGAGACGACGCGCGCCGTCACCACCCGGCCCTCCTCGTCCACCGTGCAGACGAAGCAGCACTCGCGACCTCCGGCGAGCCGGATGGCCGCGCGCATCGCGGCGGCCGCTCGTGGATCGAGACGGTCGTCGGTGCTGACGGGGAGCGCGGAGCGCGAGAGAATCACGACGAGAAGGTCAGGTCTTCAGCGGCTTCTTCTTCGCCGCGGGAAAGAGCACGTTGTTGAGGATCAGCCGATACCCCGGGGAGTTCGGGTGGAGCGCGAGATCCGTGGGCGCGCTGCCGACCACATGCTGCGGGTCCTCCGGGTCGTGCCCGCCAAGAAAGGTCCAGGAGCCCTTCCCGTAGTCCCCATGAATGTACTTCACCCACGGCGCCCCGGCCTCGTCGGCGAGCACGGTGACCCCCGGCTTGAGGGTCTTCTTCGTGAAGCTCGTGGTCACCCCGTAGAAGTCGGGGATCGTGGTCACGTGGTCCTGGACGAGCATCGAGGCTACGGGATCGAACTTCGCCGCGAAGCCGAACAGCGTGAACTGGCCGAGCGGCTGGCGCTGCCCCGGCGCGTTCACCTGATGCCCGTCGATGTCGCTCATCGATCCGACCAGCGGCGAGGCGACGATGTGCGCGTCGCGGAACGCCATCGACCGCGACCAGTCCATCTTCCCGTCGGCGTTCGGATCCACGGGCGAGCCGTCCGCGTACTCGTTCGCGATGTCCACATCGTGCCCCGCGATCGCCAGCTCGAGGGTCTCGGTCGCGCCGCACATCGCGAAGAGAAACCCGCCGCGTTCCACGAAGCGCCGGATCTTCTCGGCGACGTCCTTCTTCAATGCCGGGATGTCGGCGAACCGGTAGCGGCGCGCCGTCTCCTCGTTCTGCGCCCGCAGCTGCTGGAACCAGGTCGCCAGCCCGTAGGTGACCGCGAACTTGTTGAGCTGCCCCGTGAAATCCTCGTGGTGCAGATGCACCCAGTCGTAGCCGGCGAGGCCGTCCCGTTCCACCTCGTCGTCGTAGACGCGCGTGTACTCGATCCCCGCGTACTTCAGGGCGAGCGTGACGGCGTCGTCCCACGGCGGCGCGTTAGGCGGCGAATACACGGCGATCTTCGGCGCCTTTTCGAGGGGCACCGCATCCATGTTCTGCCCGGACATCTCGCTTCGCACCGACGCGACGCCGCCGTCGTCCAGCGGCTCGATGGTGACGCCGTCGATCGCCGCGCGCTTGCGCAGGTCGGCGAGATCGGGAAGCAGGAACGCGCCCCCGCGGTAGTTGAGCAGCCACTCCGCCTTCTGGCCGAGCTGCAGGGTGCGGAAGGTCAGCCCGTAGGCCTTCAGGTGGTTCTGCTGCGCGTCGTCCATCGGCACCAGCAGGTGCTGGGCGCGCGCGGCCATCGGCGCGGCGAGGAGCAGCGCGGCGAGCCACCCCACGCGGACCATCCGTGAGATCGGCATCCTCAGACCCCGGAGGCGAGCGCGTCGAGCACCCGGCGCGCCTGCGGCACCAGCGCGCTGTTCGGGTACGTGAGGATGAGATGCTCGGCGCGCGCCTTCGCCCCCACGGTGTCGCCGCGCGCCGCGAGAGCGCGCGCGAGCGCGAGGTCGGCCGCCGGGGCGTCCGCGGACTGCTCCCACTGATCGACGATGCGCTGCCAGAGCAGCATCGCGCCCGTCACGTCCCCGCGCGCCCCGCGCAGCTCCGCGGCCTGTCCGAGCAGCGCGGGCTCCGCGTCGCCTAACGCGTGCGCGGCGCTCTCCAGCTGCGTGTACGCGGTGACCGTGTCGCCGCGCGCCAGCGCGAGGAAGGCCGCGCCGAGCGCCGGCGAGCGGTCGGCGCGCGTGCGCGCGAGGATCGCGAGCGCGCGCACCGCGTCGGTGGAGGGTGTGCCGGACTCGCGGAGCGCCGCGCGCGCGGTGGCGAGGTCGCCCTCGTACAACGCCAGCCAGCCGCGCACCCCCGTCGTGTCGTCGGCCAGCGATTCGCCCATCAGTGCCTTCGCCTTGCCGATGTCACCGCTCCGCACCCATGCCCAAGCCACGTCGCGGGTGAGGATGCGCCGCTCCTCGTCGTTCAGCGTCAGCCCCGCGAGGACATTGGTCGCCTCGGTCGCGCGGCCGGCCGCGGCGAGCGCGCGGACGCGCAGCGCGCCACCCACTCGCTGCGCGTTCGCGCCCCGCGCCGGACAGCGCGGATCCTCGAGGACGGAGAGCGCGGTGCGAGAGTCGCCGCCGCGGATGGAGGCGTTCGCGGCGCGAAGCGAGGCATCGGCGTCGCAGCGCACCGCCATCGCGGCCCGCCACGCTTCGCGCGCCGGGATCCACGCCTCCGCCGCCTCGGCGCGCTCGGCGAAGCTGCTCCACACCGCGCCCGCCGCCGAATCGGGAAAGAGACCGCTCAACGCGCGCCAGGCATCGGTCGGGGAGCCCCACGCCAACTCGAGCTCCGCGAGGAGCTGGCGCGCGCGCGTGCTCACCGGGGGCGCGAGGAGCGCGGCACGGATCGCCTCCCGGCTCCCCTCCCCCGCCTCGCCTAACGCGAACGACGCGGCCGACACGAGGTGCGGGCCATTCTCCACCGCCAGCCGCCAGCTGCGGGCCGCGGCGTCCCACTCGCCGCGCGCGGTCGCGACCCGGGCCCGCTCGGCGGCGAGGGTGCGCGCCGCCCCCGGAATCCGCGCCGCCGCCGCGATGACGCTGTCCGCGCTGGCGATCCGCCCCGACTCGAGGAGGAGCGCGGCATACTCCCGGTACGGAGCCACCTGGTTCGGCACCGCGCGCGCCCACTCGGCGAACGCGGCACTCGCCGCCGCCGGCCTCCGGGCGTACAGCGCGCTGCGCAGCCGAACGACCTGTACGAGCGTCTCCGTCGGATGCGACTTCGCCAGCGAGTCCGCGACGGCGAGGGTCGAGTCGCTCTGGCCGATGGCGGCGTACGCCCGCTCCATCCCGAGCAGCGCAGCGATCATCTCGGGCGAGTGCAGTGCCTGGCGGAACGCGGCCGCCGCCTCGCGATTCTGTCCGCGCTGCTCGAGGTCCATCGCCCGCAGCAGCGCGGGCGCGGTCTCCTGCGCGCTGCCGCGCGTCGCCGCGGCGAGTGTGAATGCCACCCCGAGCACACCGACGGCATGAAGGCGAAGCCGCATCATGGCGTCGTCGCTCCGTTCATCCGCCGGAAGTAGTCGATCACCGCGCGGCGCTCCTCGGCCGAGAGCCCGCGCAGCTCCTCCCACGTCGGCTCGCGCCAGCGCTGCCCCGGCGCGCCCTTCACGTCACCCGCGGGCGGCGTGAACAGCTCGACGCCGCTCGCCGAACGCGCTTCGCGTTTGCCTTCGTCCTTTTCCTCGCCCTCGAGCGACCGTCCGGCGTCGAGCATGCGCTTCAGCAGCTGCTCCTGCCTCGCCTTCGTCGCCTCGCTGAGATCTCCGCGCTCGAGCGCCTCGGCCACGCGCCGCGCCTCCGCGGCGAGCGCTTCCGCACGGCCACTGCCGTCCGCGTCGCCCAGCTCGTCGAGCCGCCGCGCCACCGCGCGCTGCTCCTTCGCCAGCGCGCGCCCCCGCTCGCCCGATCCGGCCTGGCCGTTAGGCATCGGGAAGAGTCCGGCCGCCTGGCCGTTCAGCGCGCCCTGCTGCTTCGCCAGCTGCTGCATCTCGCGCAGCATCTCGGCGAACCCCGTCGCGGATGCCGACGAGTTCACCCGCTCGCGATCGCGCACGAGCGACGCGGCCGCGCGAGTGAGCGCGTCCGCCGCCTGCGCGAACTCCTCCGTCGGCGACCGCGACGCGCTCGACGGACGAGCAGTCGCGTCGGTGGCCTGCGAGCTCTGGCGCCGTGCCTCGGCGACCGCGCGGCGCGACCGTCCGGAGAGCAGCGACGAGGCGCGCGCCGCCTTCTCGAGCCGCTCGCTCGTCTTGTCCACCCCCTGCTGCAGCGCGCTCTGCTCCGAGCGGAGCGCGCTTCCGGACGCGCCGGCGCGGCTCCGCTCCTCGAGCGACCGCTCTCCCTGCGCCATCTGGAGCATCTCCTGGATCGACCGATCGAGCTCACCCGCGAGCTCGGACTTCCATGCGCCGACCTGCTCCTCGCGCGCCCTGGCGAGCGCGTCGGCGGCCTTGTCCATCTCCTTCGACGCCTCCGCCGGTCCCTCCTCGCGCATCGCGTCCGCGGAGGCCTGCGCGTTCGCCGCCGCCTGCGATGCATCGCGCGAGCTCGTCTCGCCCCCCGCCTTCCGCAGCCGCTCCGCCATCGCGGCCGCGTCGCGGCCGACGTTTCGCGCGCGGTCCTCGAGACGCTTCGCTTCGCCCCCCTCGTTCCGCTTCCCGGAGTCGGCCATCGCCCGCTGCGCCGCCGCGATCTCCTTCGCTTCGTCGTGCAGCGTCTGGAGCGAGCCCTCCACCGCGGCGCGCGCGAGCATCTCGGCGATGCGATCGAGCTGCTCCTTCAACCGCTGCTGCTCGCGCGCGAGGTCGGCAAGCGAGCTGCGCGCGGCGTCCGCGTTGCGCTCCTTCAGCGCGCTGTCGAGCGACGCGAGCGATGCCGCGAGCTCGGGGGTCAGCGCCTCCTGCAGCAGCCGCTGCGCGTCGGCGAGCTGCGCGGCGAGGGTGCTGTCGAGCGCCCCGGCGCGATCGAGCTGCTTCTGCAGCTCCCCCGCCCGCTGCCGCATCGCGTCCACGTTGCGCGAGAGACGCTCCTGCTCCTCGCGCACCGACCGCGCGCGCTGCTCGGTCTCATAAGGCAGCGCGTCCCGGCGCTGTCCCTCGGCGATCGCGTTCGCCGCGGACCCCGTCTTCCCGGCGGCCGGGCGCTCCCCGCGATCGCGAGACGCCTCGGCGGTGCGCTTCGCGAGCTCGCGTTCGCTCGCCGCCGCGCCGGTCGCGGCGCGCACGAGCGAATCGGCCGCGGCCCGCGCCAGCTCCCGCTGCTCGGCCAGGCCGGGAACGCGAACGATCAGCGGCCGGCTGCGACCGAGCTGTGCCCAGGGCGAGTTGTCGGTCGCGATCGCCACGAGCTGCGCCGAGCGTCCAGGCGCCACGCCGAGCGTCGCGAGGTCGAGCGCGACGTCGGCGCCCCAGCGCGCGGGCAGCCCGCGCGCCACCTCGCGCGTCATCGGCGCGGCCCCCTCGCGCGTGACGATGAGCTTCACCTCCGCGAGCCCGTGGTCGTCGCTCGCGAGGAGACGGAGCGTCGCGCTGCCCCCGCTCGCAACGAGGGTGTCGGCGAGCGGCGCGGCGATGGCGATCGTCGGCGCAGAGTCGGGGATCACGCTGACCTCGAGCGGCTCCGGCACCTCGAGAATCTCGCCCGTCGTCGAGCGTGCGTGCCATTCCCAGCGGCCGTCGCGATCGGCGCGGATTCTCGTCACGGCTCGATGCGATCGGACCGTTCCCATCGCGGTGTCGCGCTCGGCGGCGAGCGCGATCGCGCCTAACGGTACCGTGGCCTGGGCTTCGACGAATACCGTCGAGCCGCGCGGCACGCGCAGCGGCGCGCCGGCCTCGACGCGCTCGGAAGCGCCGCCGAGGTACGAGGGCGCGGTCACGCGCATCGCTCCCGCGGTGACGTACGCCCGATCCACCGCGCGGACCTGCCACTCCCGCGACGAACCCCGCGCATCGGCGATGCTCAGCGTCAGGTCGCCCTTCACCGGACCCACCACGACCGGCGCCCGGCCCTCGCCGTCGAGCGAGACACGCCGTTCCCGCCAGCCGCTGCCGGTCTGTCGCTCGCGCAGCGTTGCATGACTGCGTCCGGGCGCAGCCACCGTGGCCGTGAAGTTCGTCCCGCGGCGCACCGCCTCGGGGACGCCCTCGAGCGACAGCGGCGGAAGCAGGTCGCCGCGCCAGGCGCCTAACGGCCGGAGCACGGCCCGCACGCCGTCGCTCCGGCCGGGCGCGGTCGCCGCGAGCGCGACCGCGCCGAGCGCCGCGAACCCGAATGCGTCCGCGACGCGTCGCGCGCCGCGCCGGCGCAGCTCGCGTCGCGGCGGCGGCGCTTCGAGCCGTCCCTCGAGCGCGGCGAGGCCGGTCGTCACCAGCGCGCCGCTCCCCGCGAGCTGCAGCCCCGCGACCAGCGAGCCGCGTCGGAGCCCGCGCTCCCGCTCGAGCGCCGCGGCGACCGTGTCGCGATCACCTTCGCTTCGCGCTTCACGCAGCGCCCGACGCGCGACCACCCCTACCGCGCTCACCATCACGAGCAGCAGCAGGAGCGGGAGCCAGC
>DATAIN010000341.1:0-6823 GCA_036262635.1 Gemmatimonadaceae bacterium
TCGGCCGGGCTCGCGGCGGCTGACGCGCGGGCACAGGGCACGCTGCCGAATGGCGCGTCCTTCGCCTTCACGATCGACAACATCATGCGCGGCCCCGAGGTGTATGGCCGGGAGCCGCAGCGGCCCCGCTTCACTCCCGACGGCCGATGGATCTACTTCCGCTGGCTTCCGCCGGGGACGGACTGGCGCGAGACGCTGCGCCCCTACCGGGTGCGCGCCGTCGCGGGCGCGAGCCCGGAGGCGCTGACGGAGGCGGCGTGGGACAGCGTCGCGCCGGCGCTGGAGCGGGGGAGCCGCTCGCCGGACCGGCGCTCGAGCGTGGTGTCCTATCGCGGCGATCTCTATCTCGTCGATCTCCGCTCGGGCGCGATCCGCCGGCTGACGCAGACCGCCGGCGCGGAGACGGATCCGGTGTTCGGGACCGACGGCCGCCACGTCTACTTCGTGCGCGAGAACAACGTGTTCTCGCTCGAAGTCGCGGGCGGGCTCGTGCGGCAGCTCACGGACATCCGCATCGGCAATCCGCCGAAGACCGACAGCGCGGCTGGGCAGCGGGCGGCGCTCGAGGCGCAGCAGCGCGCCCTGCTCGAGTCGGTGCGCGACCGGATTCGCGCCGACAGCATCGCGAAGGCCGAGCGCTCGGCGCGCGAGGCGCTACTCCCGAAGACGCTCTGGCTGCGAGAGAAGGAGCGCGTCTCGTCGATCCGCGTCTCGCCTGACGGCCGGGCGCTGCTCCTGCTGACGGAGATGCCGGCGGGGGACGCGCAGCGGTCGCGGGTGCCGAACTACGTGACGAAGTCGGGCTACACCGAGGAGATCGACAGCCGCACCAAGGTGGGGGACGCCGAGCCGGCGGCGCGCGTGGCGTATCTGCGGATTCCGGACGGCCAGCCGAAGTGGCTGCGCGTCGTCCCCAACGACTCCGCGCCGCCGGACGATCTCGAGATCGCGGGATGGAACGACGACGGAAGCCTCGCCCTCGTCGTCGCGATCAGCCACGACTTCAAGACACGCGCTGTCAGCACGGTGAGCGCGGACTCCGGCGCGGTGCGCACGGTGGACACACTGCGCGACAGCGCCTGGGTGGACGGTCCGTGCGTGACGTGCGCGGGGTGGCTCGATGGTGGGCGGCGGATCTGGTTCGTCTCCGAGGCGGACGGTTGGGCGCATCTCTACACGATGGGTGCCGCGGGGGCCGACCGGCGCCAGCTCACGCGCGGACGATGGGAGGTGCTCGACGCCGAGCTCTCGGACGACAGGCGGGATTTCTACCTGCACACCAGCGAGAGCTCTCCGTACGAGCGGCAGCTCTGGCGGATGCCGCTGAGCGGCGGAGCGCGGACGCGGATCACCACTCGCGCGGGATCGCACGACGTCACCGTCTCTCCCGACGGCGCGCTGCTCGCCGACGTGTCCTCGCAGCCGAACCGGCCGCCCGAGCTCTTCCTGCTGCGCAATGCGCCGGGCGCGCCGATGGCGCAGCTCACGGTCTCGCCGACGCGCGAATGGCTCGGCTTCCCCTGGCTCACGCCGCGGATCGTCGAGATCCCGGCCTCGGACGGCGTGAACGTGCCGGCGCGCATCTACCGCCCCGCGGACATGGGCGCGAAGCCTAACGGCGCGGCGGTGATCTTCGTCCACGGCGCGGGGTATCTGCACAACGTCGTGTCGTACTGGTCGCCGTATCCGCGCGAGTACATGTTCAACCAGTATCTCGCGTCGAAGGGCTACGTCGTCCTCGACCTCGACTACCGCGGCTCCGCGGGGTACGGGCGCGACTGGCGGACGGCGATCTACCGCCACATGGGCGTGCGCGATCTCCAGGACCAGATCGATGCGTCGCGCTGGCTGCGCCGCGAGCTGCAGCTCGATCCCGAGCGCGTCGGTATCTACGGCGGGAGCTACGGCGGCTTCATCACGCTGATGGCGCTCTTCACCGCCCCGAAGGAGTTCGGTGCGGGTGCCGCGCTGCGATCGGTGACCGACTGGGCCCACTACAACAACGGCTACACCGGCCGCATCCTCAACCTGCCGCAGAGCGACACGCTCGCCTTCCGGCAATCCTCGCCGATCTACTTCGCCGAGGGGCTCGAGGATCCGCTGCTCATGGCGCACGGGATGGTCGACACCAACGTGCACTTCCAGGACATCGTCCGGCTCACCGAGCGGCTGATCGAGCTGCGCAAGTCGAACTGGGAGCTCGCCGTGTATCCGGTGGAGGACCACGCCTTCGTCCGCCCCGCGTCGTGGAGCGACGAATACCGCCGGATCTTCGCCCTCTTCGAGCGGACCATCGGTTCGACGGGCACGAAGGCCGCGGAGGGGGCGACTCGATGACGATCGCGACGTTAGGCGCGCTGGTCACGAAGGTCGGGCGCGCGCTCGCGGTGGTCGCCGGCGCGCCCGACTACGAGCGCTATCTCGCGCACATGCGATCGCGCCATCCGGACGAGACGCCGCTCAGCGCCGCCGAGCTGCTCGCGCGCCGGAATTGCGAGCGGCTCGAGCGGCCCGGCGGGCGGTGCTGCTAGCCGCGTCGCAGCCGCTGACCGCCGCGCAGCACGACGAGTAGAGCGATCGCGGCGACACCACTGAGCGCCGCTCCCAGCTCGAAGGCGCGCGGCGCGCCGTAGCGATCCCACACCGCGCCGAAGATCACCGACGCGGGAAGCGCGCCGAGTCCGACGGCGAGGTTGTACCAGCCGAAGCCGGCGCCGCGACGCTCGGCGGGCACCAGATCGGCGACGAGCGCCTTCTCGACCCCCTCCGTGAGCCCGAAGTAGGTGCCGTACACCGCGAAGAGGGCCCACGCCTGCCACGTCGCGCCGGCGCGCCCGAACGCGAGATACACCAGCGCGTAGATCATCCAGCCGCTGACGATGAGCGGCACACGCCCGACGCGATCGCTCAGCGTGCCGGCGGGAGTGCTCGTCGCCGACTTCACGACGTGGAGCATCGCCCAGAGGATCGGGATGAGCGCCGTCGCGACGCCGAGCTGCGACGCGCGGAGGAGAAGGAACGCGTCGCTCGAGTTGCCGAGGGTGAAGAGCAGCAGCACGGCGAGATACGCCCAGAAGCGGCCCGGGAGTCCGCCGCCAAGCACCGGGCGCTGCGCGTTGGCGCGCATCACGGCCGGTCGTGCCGTCTCCCGCACGCCGATCACCAGCGCGAGCACCGCGAGCGCGCCGGGAATCGCGGCGAGCAGGAAGAGCGAGCGCAGCGACAGCGTCGTCCAGCGGAGCAGCGAGAAGGCGACGAGCGGTCCGATGACGGCGCCGAGGTGATCGGCGGCGCGATGCAGACCGAACGCGCGCCCACGCTGCTCGTACGACACCGCGTCGGCGAGCAGGGCGTCGCGCGGTGAGCTGCGAATCCCCTTCCCCACGCGATCGGTGAGCCGGATCGCGAGCACCTGCCCGGCGCCCTGCGCGAGCGCCACCAGCGGACGAACCGCGCTCGCGATGGTGTAGCCGATCACGACGATCGGCTTTCGCCGCGTGACGCGGTCGGACCACCACCCGCTGGCCAATTTGAGAAGCGACGCCGTCGTCTCGGCCGCACCCTCGATCACGCCGATCGCTCCCGGCCCGGCGTGCAGCACGCTGGTGAGGAAGAGCGGGAGGAGCGGGTAGATCATCTCGCTCGACGCGTCGGTGAGCAGGCTGACGAGCGCCAGCGCGCGTACCGTGCGCGGAAGGCGGCGCGGCGATGCGGCGGGCGGCGTCGAACGTTCAGATTCGGTGATCTCTGTCGCGATGGCCGGAATCCCCCTTGCGCTCACCCCCGACGGGGGGCAGATACAGGTCGATGACGCTCACGCTCGCTTCGAATGATACGGCGCGCACGCACGCCCTGCTCCGCGAGCAGCGTGCCCGGCTGGCCGCGAACGACGACGCCGTGATTGCGGAGCAGATGGAGCTGAGCGAGATCGCCGCGCCCACCGGCGCCGAGGAGGCGCGGGGACGCGAAGTGGCAAGGCGCATGCGCGAAGCCGCGCTCGAGGTGGAGATCGACGCGGTGGGCAACGTGATCGGCCGCCGGAAGGGCGCGCGCGACGCGGAGCCGGTGGTCGTCTGCTCGCATCTCGATACCGTCTTTCCCGCGCACGCCGACGTGCACGTCCAGCGCGACGGGATGCGTCTCGTCGGGCCGGGAATCGGCGACAACGCGCGCGGGCTCGCCGCGATGCTCGCGATGGCGCGGACGATCGACGGCGAGACGCTGCGCACCGAGCGCCCCGTGGAGTTTCTCGCCACGGTCGGCGAGGAGGCGCTCGGCGACCTGCGCGGCGCGAAGCACTACTTCACGATGGCGGGACGCGACACGAGCGCGGCGATCATCCTCGACGGTCCGGGCGACGAGCGGGTGATCCACCGCGCGGTCGGCTCACGTCGGTGGCGGGTGCGCTTCGCCGGTCCGGGAGGACACAGCTGGTCGGCGTACGGGCTGCCCAATCCGCTGAACGCGGCCGGCTCCGTGGCGGCGATGCTCGCCGTGCTGCCGGTGCCGAGCGAGCCGCGGAGCGCGCTCACCGTGGCGCGCATCGTCGGCGGACTGTCGGTGAACGCGATCCCGGGTGACGCGCTGATCGAGATCGACCTGCGCTCGGTGTCGCAGGACGTCATCGAGCGCATCGCGCGCGAGGTCCGCGCGATCGTCGACGTCGCACTCGGCGACGAGAACGCGCGCCGCGCGCACGGCACCGCACCGCTCACGGTGCGCGTGGAGACGATCGGCGACCGTCCCGGCGGAGAGACCGATCCGACGCACCCCCTCGTGGCGGCGGCCGCGGAAGCGACGCGGCTCATCGGGCGCGAGCCCGAGCTCGGCGCCGCGTCGACCGACGCCAACGTCCCGATCTCGCTCGGCATTCCCGCGGTCGCACTCGGTGCCGGCGGCCGCGGCGGCGCGGCGCACACCCCGCAGGAATGGTTCGAGAACGCGGACGGGACGCTGGGGCTGGCGCGGGCGCTGACGGTGGTCTGCTGCGCGGCGGGGATCAGCCGTTAGCCCTTAGCCGTTAGCAGGGAGCTACGGCGTCAACGCAGTCCCTGGCTGCTAACGGCTAACGGCTAATGGCCGTCCTCCCATCGCCGCCAGCACCCGCCCCGCGCGCACCGCCGCCTGTGCGATGCGATCCGGACCCGTGATGAAGGAGATGCGGAAGAAGCCCTCGCCCCCCGCGCCGAACGCGGAGCCGGGAAGAACGATCACTCCCTCTTCCTCCATCAGCCGGTCGGCGAAGGCGGCGCTGGGCATGCCCTCGGGAAGCGGGAGCCAGAGGTACATGCTCGCCTGCGGCGTCTCGCACTGGAATCCGTTCGCGCGGAACGACTGCACCGCGGCATCGCGCCGCTCGCGGAAGGTCGCGACGTTGCGCGGGACGAACTCCTTCCAGCTCCCGATCGCCGCGACGCCCGCGGCCTGCACCGCCATGAACTGGCCGGTGTCGACGAACGACTTGGTCTTCGCGAGCGCGCCGCAGAGCTCCGTGTTCCCCACCGCCCAGCCGCAGCGCCACCCCGTCATGTTGTACGTCTTCGAGAGCGAGTGGAACTCGATCGCGACGTCCTTCGCACCGTCCACGTCGAAGATGCTCGGCGCGACGTAGCCGTCGAAGGTCAGCTCCGAGTATGCGTTGTCGTAGACGAGGAGGATGTCGTGCGCCCTGCAGACGCGCACGACGCGCTCGAGATAGTCGAGCGGCGCGATCGCGGCGGTCGGGTTGTTCGGGTAGTTCAGGTAGAGCAGCCGCGTGCGCGCGAGGACGTCCTGCGGGATCTCGTCGAGATCGACGAGAAAGTTCGTGCGCGGGCGGATCGCGTACTTGTACGGCTGCGCCTCGGAGAGCAGCGTCCCCCCGATGTAGGCGCCGTAGCCCGGCTCGGGGAGGATCGCGACGTCGCCCTTCTGCAGGTACGCGAGCGCGAGATGGACGATCCCCTCCTTCGAGCCGATGAGCGGGACGACCTGCGTCATCGGGTCGAACTTGTGGCCGAAGCGCGTCTGCATCCACGCGCTCACCGCCTCGCGATAGGGCACGTGGCCAAGGCCGAAGCCGTAGCGGTTGAGGGCGGGGGTGTGCGCGCCCGCGTTCAGCGCCTCGAGGGCGCGCGGCGGGGGCGCGAGATCGGCGTCGCCGGCGCCGAGGTCGATGACGTCCACACCGCGCGCGATGAGGTCGCGCTTCTTCTGCGGGATCGCCGCGAGCGCATAGACGGGAAGGCTCTTGAACCGCTCGGTGAGACGAGGCACGTGTCGGCGCTCAGGTGGTCGGCGGGTTGAACTGCGCGTGCTGGGCGTCGATCCAGCTGCGGTGATACTTCTCGTCCTCGATCGGGAGCGCCTGCTTCGCGACCTTCAGCGGACGGAAGGTGTCCATCATCACCGCCAGCTCGTCGGTGTACTTCGCGCCGATGCTCGCCTCGGCGCGCCCCGGGTGCGGCCCGTGCGGGATCCCGTCGGGGTGGTGCGTGATGCTCCCGAACTCGATCCCCTTCCGCGACATGAACTCGCTCGACGCGTAGTACAGCACCTCGTCCGAGTCCACGTTGCTGTGGTTGTACGGCGCGGGCACCGCCTCGGGATCGAAGTCGTACGGGCGCGGGCAGAACGAGCAGACGACGAAGCCGTCGCCCTGGAAGGTCTGATGCACCGGGGGCGGCTGGTGCACGCGACCGACGATCGGCTCGAAGTCGCGGATGTTGACCGCCCAGGGATAGAAGTAGCCGTCCCAGCCCACGACGTCGAAGGGATGGTGATCGAGAATGAGCTCGTTGATCCCGTCGTACTGCTTCACGTACACCGAGAAGTCGCCCTTCTC
>DATAIN010000342.1:0-1694 GCA_036262635.1 Gemmatimonadaceae bacterium
GGCGACCACGCGGCGAGCCGCGCGCCTCCGTTCCGCGTCAACTGGCGAACGCGCCCGGACTCGGTATCCAGCACCCAGAGCTGCTTCACTCCCGTCCGCGACGACGTGAACACGAGATGCCGGCCGTCAGGCGCCCACGAGGGATCCTCGTTCGTGGATTCGCTGGTGTGCTGCTTCACGGCCCGGTCGCGGAGCGAGATGGTCATGATCTGGAACTGACCGGCGATCTGCGACTGGAAGGCGACGTTCCGTCCGTCTGGCGACCAGTCGGGATTCGACCGGTAGTACTGGTCGCCGAAGGAGAACGGGGTCAGGAGCTCGGCCCCGGTTCCATCGGCGTCCATAATATATACCTCCGGATGACCCGAGCGACCGGAGGTGAACGCGATCCGGCGCCCGTCGGGGCTGAACGACGGCGAGACGTTGTCCGTCCCGCGTCCGACGGTGAGCCGCCGCACATTTCCGCCGTCGGCCGACACCGCGTAGAGATCCGTCCCCTCGTCCTCGCCGCTCGCGAAGACGATCGTCGACCCATCGGGCGAGAAGGCCGGAGTGATGTTGAGGCCGCCTCTCGCGACGAGAGTGCGCGCGTTTCCCGACGCGACATCGATAGTGCCGATGCGCGACCCCGCCGCGCCGAGCTCCGAGTACGCGATGCGCCCACCGTTAGGGTGCCACGACGGGGAGAGCACGGGGTTGACCTGGCTCGCCGCGGTCTCCACCGCGCCGTCGCTGTCCGCGACGTAGACGCGGCCACCGCGCACGAACGCGACACGCGTGCTGGCGATGCCGCGCGTGCCGGTGATCCACTCCTCCACCGCGTCGCTCACGCCGTGCAGCGCGGCGCGCCAGGCGCGCGACGACGAGGTTCCGCCGAGCGGGAACTCGCGCGTCTCGACGACCTTCTTCGCGCCGACGTCGTGCAGGGTGATGCGAAGACCGGTGGACGAGACGGTGGGCACCACGAGCGCGGCGGCGCCGAGTCGCGTGAAGACGTCGTAGCTGGGCCGGCCGTTGCCGAGCAGCGGGGCGAGCGCGACCCCCGCGCTGTCGATGCCGATGAGCGTGACGCGGTCGCCGTAGTCGAGATCGCGCTGCAGGATGGCGCGGATCGAGTCGCCGTTCGCGCCGCGCACGGGTGCGATGTAGACACCCGGCCGCGCGCCGAGCGCGTAGCTCAGGCCGATCCGAACACCCCGGTGCGATGTCGTGTCCTGTGCGCGCGCGGTCGAGAGCGCGCCGGAGAGCGCGAGCGCGACGAGAAGGGCGGTTCGGAGAGTCGCGGGAGAGAATCGAAGAGGCATCAGCGCAGCAGTGACGGATCGAAGCTGAAGATGACGGGAAGCACGTCGTCGGTGAACCCGCTGGGCAGTGGCCCGAACGCGTGCGCGCCCGCCGCCGCCTCCACCGCGCCCTGCGCCTCGAGGTCGAAGGCATAGACGCCCGAGCGGGTGAGGAAGCGCAGGTTGGAGACCGAGCCGTCGCGATGGATCAGGAAGCTGACCTCCGCGCGGAGCGCGGAGTTGCGCGTCGAAGGATCGAAGCGCAGCGCGATCTGGCGGACGATGTTGTTGAGGTACCCGGGATACGGGAACTCGATCCCCTCCGTGCGGACCGTCGCGACATCCGTTCCCCGCCCACCCGTAGCGCCACCTCCAGCCTGCGGCGCGGGCGCGGTCGACGGTGTCGACTTG
>DATAIN010000343.1:0-13196 GCA_036262635.1 Gemmatimonadaceae bacterium
GGCCAGAGCACGGCGCACCGGGCCTTCCCCCTCTCGCACCAGACTACCAACTTCCCTCCACACCCCACGGAGCCCCGATAGTGCCTCTCCTCCGTCGCACCCACGCTCTCCTCGCCGCTCTCCTCGTCTCGGCCTGCGCCACCGGCATCGCTGCGACGCCGGCGTCCTCCCCCGCTCCCTCGCCCGCTGAGCAGCGGCTGCACAGCGATTGGCCCTGGCTCGAGCGCTACCGTCAGGCGAACGCGGAGCTCGGCCCCCCGAAGCCCGGCGAGCAGCGCGTGGTGTTCATGGGCAACTCGATCACCGAAGGGTGGGCGAAGTACTTCCCCGTGATGTTTCCCGGGAAGCCGTACGTCGGCCGCGGCATCAGCGGGCAGACGACGCCGCAGATGCTCGTGCGCTTCCGGCAGGACGTCGTCTCGCTCCAGCCGAAGGTCGTCGTCATCCTCGCCGGGATCAACGACATCGCGGGGAACACCGGGCCCTCGACGCTCGAGATGATCGAGGACAACCTCGCCTCGATGACGGAGATCGCGCGTGCGAACGGGATCCGCGTGGTGCTCTCCTCCGTCCTGCCGGCGTACGATTTCCCCTGGCGTCCCGGGTTGGAGCCGGCGCCGAAGGTTCGCGCGCTCAACGAGTGGATCCGGCGCTACGCCGCGCAGCACGACGCGGTGTACCTCGACTACTACAGCGCGATGGCCGACGCGCGGGGCGGGCTTCCCGACAGCCTATCGACGGACGGCGTCCATCCGACGGAGCGGGGCTACCGCGTCATGGCGCCTCTCGCCGAGGCGGCGATCGCACAGGCCCTCGCCGGCGCGCGTTAGGCGGCGGGGGAGGGCTCGGCGAGCGACTCGATCCCCGGCCAGCCCTCCCTGCTGTAGCGGGCGAGCGTGCGCAGGTAGCGCTCCCCGTCCTCGCCGTGCGCGCGCCGCACCGCCTCCACCCCGCGCCTGACTCCCTCCGCGTCGGCGTATGGCGGCTCGAGGTCGTCGGGCATCTTCCCGTTCTCGTGCCGCACTCCGGCCGCGTCGAGGAATGTGACCTGGATGGCCGGCTCCGCCTCGACGTAGAGGTAGTGCAGCAGGTCGAGCTCGTCCTGCGACGTCTGCGCGTTCATCCGCACGATCTCCTTCGCGAGCCGCTCCACCGGCCACGCGTTGAGCGTCACGGCGCGGAAGCCGCCTCCACGCGCGACGAGCCGCTGGATGTAGAGCGCACGGTACTCGCGGCTGGACTGCATCAGCTTGACGAGGAGCGCGACGCGGCGCTCGGCGGGGAGAGAGCGGTAGGGAGATGGAGTCGCCATGCGCGGGAAGATAACCGGGGCGCGCGCCGGATGGCGTCACTCATGGGTCGGGCCTAACGTGCCGAAACTTCCATCATGCGCCCTTCCCTCTCTCGCCTGCTGGCTCTGCTCGTTTCCGCTGCCGCGCTCGAGGCGCGGACCGCCACCGCCCAGACCACTCCGCCCTGGCAGAAGGAGCTGATGCCATGGCAGACCCACGCCGGACAGCCGCGGCCATGGCGGACCGACGGAAGGCTCGCCGGCCGATCGGAACCCGGCTATCCCGACGACTTTCCCGTCGCCTTCGCCAGCACCGATTCGGCGAAGGGCGGGCTGCTCGAGGTGATGTGGGTGCGCGTGACCGCGTACGACCCCGCGAGCGATCTCTTTCTCGGGATCCTCCTCAACCAACCCGCGCTGGTGAAGTCACTCGCGGTCGGGGAGAACGTGGTCTTTCGCGCGGTCCCCGCGCTGAATGCGCCGGCGACCGCGGTCGGTGGCCCGTCGTACGCGGAGGCGGGATGGCCGTCGAGCAGCGCGCCGCAGTGGTTCGTGCAGCTGCGCGAGGGGATCCGGGCCTATCGCAACGGCCGGAATGGTCATGTGATGCCGGAGATCGAGAAGTGCATGCGCCTGCTCGCCCCGGTCACGGCGGCGATCCCCGCGAGCGCACGACCGGACGAGCGGCTCGTCGCCCACTACGTGCTCGGCCGCTGCCGCGCGGAGGCGTATCAGACGCGCGGTGCGATCGAGCAGTTCCGGGCTGCCATCGCCGTCGACTCGGCGGACCTCGATTCCCACATGGCCCTCCTCGCCGAGCTCTCGGTGATGACCCATCTGCCGACTGACTCTCTCCCTGCCGCCGAGAGCGCGCGCTGGGAGCGCGAGTTCGTCGACGAGCTCGCGATCGTGAGGGCGCGGTTCGCGAGTGACCCCGGCGTCACGCAGATCCTGGCGCTCATCTTCGACCCGAGCAAAGCGCGCTCGGTCGATCCGACGCGGCAGCGCGACACGGCGAAGCTGCAACGCCTCGGCTACGGCATCTTCCGGTGGAAACAGCGCTGAGGTAGTCCTCGACGTGCGCTTCGTCGCATTCAGCCACGACGGTCGCTGGCTCGCCACCAGCAGCGAGGATCGCCGGGTCCGGTTGTGGCGGCTCGACGAGAACATTCTCGCGCCACGGGGTACTGGGTTGTAGTATTCTTCGACCGCCGCGCTGGCCCAGCGCGGCAATCATCCATTGCTGCCCATCCCCCCGTGGCTGCTACCCAGCTTCAGGCGTCGTGCCCCGATCCGCACGCGCCGGCTCCATCCGATGACCCGGAGCTCGTCGCGCTCGAGGAGCGCGTCGCCGGCGCGCTGACGGCCGCGGTCGGCCGCGACCTGCATTCGACGACGGCGCCCGCGGCGATCCGCGCGTATGTCGCGCGGCTGCGCGGCCTCGACTGCCCGCCGGAAGCGGTCGTCGTGCACATCAAGCGGCTGCTCTCGCGCGTCGAGCCCGCGGCGAGCGCATCCGCGGCGCGACGCCGCGCCTTCTACGAGCTGCGCGAGGCGGCGATCCTCTACTGCATCCAGGAGTACTTCGCGCACAGCGGCGCGGGGTGACCGGGCGCGTGGCGCGCGGGGTTGAGCGAGTACACGCTACTCGCGGAGAGCCTCGCATGCGCCACTCGTCGTCGATCGCAGTACTCGTCCTCGCCGCCGCGGCGATCGCGGCGTGTGACCGCGACCCCGAGCGGGCGTCGTGCATGGATATCTCGGCGCCTGGAGTCACGATCCAGATCCCGCCCATCGACCTGACGATCCGCGACGACGCGGGACGCGGACGTGCGCTCGACACGCGCGTCGTGGTCTGGCGCACCGGCACCACGGACTCTCTCGCCGTGCGGGGCACCGATTCGGTCCACGTGCAGACCGGCTTCGAGGCGCTCGGCCCGTTCACCGTCCGCGTCTCGCGCCCCTTCTACCGCGACACGACGATCCCGAACGTCATCGTGCAGTACGGCGATTGCCACCTGCTCACGACGAAGCTCGCCGTCGCCCTGCACCTGGCGAGCGGCGCCCCGCCGGTCCGCTCGGTCGGCATCATGGGCGGCCTCTATCTCTTCGTGCCCGGTGACAGGATGATGCTCGCCGCCGACGTCGACGCGAACCCCGGGCTGCCGACGACGGTCACCTGGCGCTCGTCGGACACGACGCTCGCGACGATCGATGCGGCCGGGATGCTCACGGCGAAGTGCACGACCATCGGCGGCCCCGAGACCGTCACCGCGATCAGCACCGCCGACACGACGGTGCGCGGAACGAAGGTCGTCGGCGTGCTGAAGCAGGCGGCCTGCAGCTGACGAGCCCCGCGGGCGTTCTCGTCGAGGCCTGCGTCGAGTCGGCGCGCTCCGCGCTCGCCGCCGAGCGCGTGGGGGCGGGGCGCGTCGAGCTCTGCGCGAATCTCGCCGAGGACGGTACGACGCCGCCGCGCGCGGAGCTGGATGCCGCCGGGGAGCAGCTCTCGATCCCGATCGTCGTGATGATCCGCCCGCGCGCGGGGGACTTCGTCTACTCCCCCGCCGAGGTCGATACGATGCTGCATCAGGTCGCCGCGGCACGCGCGGGCGGCGCTGCGGGAGTCGCGTTAGGCACCCTGACGACCGCCGGGGACGTGGACGAGGACGCGTTGCGCGCGCTCGTTCGCGCCGCCGGCCCGTTGCCCGTCACCTTCCATCGCGCCTTCGACCGCGTGCGTGATCCCGAGCGCTCGCTCGACACGTTGATCGCCGCCGGTGTCGCGCGAGTGTTGACCTCGGGCGGCGCGCCGAGCGCGCGCGAAGGGTTGCGCACGATCGCCGCGCTCGTCGTCCGGGCGCGGCGGCGGATCGCGATCGTCGCCGGGGGAAAGGTGGACGCCGAGTCGGCGGCGGCGCTGGTGCGCGACGCCGGGATCCGCGAGGTCCATGTCGGCGACGATCCGGCGCGCCTGCGCGCGGTCGTCACGGCCGTGTCCGGCTCGCGCTGAGCCGTGGCCTCCGGGTTGCTCCAGACGCTACAATACGGACGTCACTCGTTGCCGGAGGTCGCATGCGCCACCCGTTGATCCTGGGCTCCGCCCTGCTGCTCGCCGCCGCGCCGCTCACCGCGCAGAACGACCTGCCGCCGAGCGCGACCGCGCCCCTTCCGACGTCGCGGCTCGTCGTGAGCTTCGAGGTGAGCGCGACGCTCGTCTCGAACCGGCTGCCCGGCGATTGGGCGAACGCGATCCCCGAGCCGCTCATGCAGGAGCTCGCCGCCGACGACAACTTCGCCGGGATCGACCTCGGAGCATCGAACGGGACCACCACCGGCGCCGTCGGAAACGGGATCCTCGTGCGCTTCGAGTTTTCCGACATGGCGTCCTATCAGGAGTGGGACGCGCTTCCGGAGACGCAGCAGATGCTCGCCGAGCTGCGCCAGGTGATCGGCTACGGCTACACGCGCACCGCGCTCTCGATGCGCCGCGTGCCTAACGATACGCATCACGCGATGCCGACCGCGCCGCGTCGTGCGCCGGCGCCCCCGGCGCCGCAGCCGAAGGCGACCGAGCGGTCGACGTCGCGCACGACCTGACGATCGGGCGTGCGCGGCCTCGCGTCGTCCAGCGCGCTCGCCCTGCTGCTCGCCGGCGCCGTCGCTTCGGCGCAGACACCCCCGGCGCCCGACAGCGCGCGCCGCGACTCGACGGCCGCGGACACGACACTGCCGCGCTGGCGCCGCTCGACGCACACCGGACGTCCCTGTGCGTATCAGGGCGTCGACATGCCGCTACAGCTCGTCGCCGTCGAGCTGGCGATCGCGCCACCGCTGCTGCTCAGCACTCCGTCCCTCATCATGTGCCGGCCGGACGAGAAATTCGGCCCGACGGTGGGGTTCGCCCGCAGTCATGTGGCCGTGTACGGCGTCGCCGCCGAGAATGCGGTCTATGACAGCAGCGGCGCGGTGTACTCGGGAAGCGTCGAAGCGCTCTGGCGCGGCGCGTTCGCCGAGGTCCGGACGCAGCACATCGTCTTTCCGCACTCGTACAGCTATCGGATCGTGCACGGCGGCTACCTGGCCCATCCCTGGCCGGGGCTCATGGGCGGACTCACCTTCGGCTATCGAAGCGTCCCCGCGTTGCCACGGCACGAGGGCGTCGAGGTCGCATTCCCGCTGATCGCCGGCAACGAGCGCGCGTGGGCGCGCCTCGAGACCTCCTACGTCGCCGGCCGGCACATGACGAGCTGGAACGGCCGCCTGCAGGGCGAATGGGTGCTTCGCGGCGGGCCGCTCATCGCGGGCTTCAACATCGAGGCGATCACACTCCCGCTGAGTCGCACCAGCCGTCCCGCCGCCGTCCCGATCGGCATCCTGCTCGGCGCGCGCTTCTAGTGCTGCTCCATCTCCTCGATCTCATCGGCGTCGCCGTCTTCGCGATCAGCGGCGCCCTCGCCGCGGGACGCCGCCGGCTCGATCTCATCGGCGTCGTCGCCCTCGCCGCGGTCACCGCGATCGGGGGCGGAACGATCCGCGACCTGCTCCTCGACCGGCACCCGATCTTCTGGCTCGCCGACCCGAGCTACCTGCTCGTCATCCTCGGCGCCGCGCTGCTCACCCTCGCCTGGACGCGCGTCGCGCGCGTCCCCTGGCCCACGCTCGACATCGCCGACGCGTTAGGCCTGGCGCTGTTCAGCGTCGCCGGCTCCCAGATCGCCGAGCGGGCGGGGCTCCCCGCGATCTCGTGCGTGCTGCTCGGCACCGTCACCGGCGCGGCCGGCGGCGTCATCCGCGACGTGCTCACCGCGCAGATCCCGTCGGTGCTGCGGCAGGGAAGCCTCTACGCGACCGCGGCGATCGCCGGCACGACTTTCTACGTCGTGCTCGCGCGGCTCGGCGCGAGGCCGCAGCTCGCCTCGCTCGCCGGGATGGCGATCGTCGCCGCCCTCCGCCTCGCCGCGATCCGCTGGGAGCTGACGCTGCCGGCGTTCGAGCTGCGCGAGAGCGGAACGCATCGGCGGCCGGATGATCTGGACCGGTAGCGCCTCGTCCGAATCCTGTCAGAAGCCCGTGATTCGGTCTCCCTGCCGGGCGATCGCGTGGTAGGATCACGAAACCACCAACCGCGCGGACGATGACCGCTTCTCCGATGCTCTCGCACCATGATGGCGTCCGGCACCCCGCCGGGGACGAGCCGTACTACGTGCCGTTAGGCGCGGAGCGCGAGATCTTCGCGAGCTGCCACCAGCGCGGGCTCGCGGTGATGCTGAAGGGACCGACGGGGTGCGGCAAGACGCGCTTCGTCGAGCACATGGCGTGGCGGCTGCGCCGGCCACTCGTCACCATCGCCTGCCATGACGATCTCTCGGCGAGCGATCTCACCGGGCGATACCTCATTCGCGGCGGCGAGACGGTGTGGACCGACGGACCGCTCGCCGTCGCGGCGCGGCTCGGCGCGATCTGCTACCTCGACGAGGTGGTGGAGGCGCGGCAGGACACGGTCGTCGTCATCCATCCGCTCACCGACGACCGCCGCATCCTCCCCGTCGAGAAGACGGGCGAGCTCATTCCCGCCGCGCCGGGATTCCAGCTCGTCGTCTCGTACAACCCCGGCTATCAGCACGCGATCAAGGATCTCAAGCCGAGCACGCGGCAGCGCTTCGTCACGCTGGAGTTCGACTACCCGCCGCCGGGGACCGAGGCGGAGATCGTCGCGCACGAGAGCGGGGTGAAGCGCGCGACCGCGACGCGGCTCGTGGAGCTGGCGCAGCGGGTGCGGCGGCTGAAGGAGGAAGGGCTGCCCGAAGGTCCGGGGACGCGCATGCTCGTGTCCACGGCTCGCCTCATCGCGACGGGAATCGACGCGGCAGAGGCGTGCCGGGTCGCGCTCGCCGGCCCCCTCACCGATGATCCCGATCTCCTCGCCGCGATCGGCGATCTCGTCGACGCGACGCTCTGAGCTTCGTGCGCGGCGCGATCGGACGTACGCTGCGCCGCCGGGCGCGAAAGACGGCGCGGGCGATCGAGCTGCTGCGCGAGCGAATGCGTCCGCGGCCGGAGCCGGTGGTCGAGCTCGAGCGAGTGCGGCGGCGGCTCGAGCTGCTCGTCGCCGCGCTGTACGAACGGCCGATCGCGATCGCCGCGGCGCCGGCGCCGAGCGGCGCCCTCGCGGCGCGACTGCTCCGCGCGATGACGGTGCACGGGCGCGGCGCGACGCTCGCGACGAACGACGGCGAGCGGATCATCCTGCCGCCGGTGCTCGACGATCCGGCGCGCGACGGTGCCGCGCTCGCGCGCTATCAGCTCCTCGCCCTCGAGCAGGCCGAGCGTGTGGTGCGCGGGACGGCGGCACACGCACCGGCCGACGCGACTGCCCTCGACCGCGACCTCTACCTCGTCGCCGAGGGGCACGCGGTGGACCTCGCGCTGGCGGAGCGACTGCCCCGCGTCGCCGGCGTCCTGCGCGAGGCGCGCCGTGCGGCGCTCGACCGTCGCCCGCCGCCGGCGAGGCTCCTCCCGACCGACCGCGCGGTCGAGCGGCTCGCCTGCATCGCGTTAGGCGCGCCCCTCGCCGCGGGAGAGGAGCCGCTCCCGCCCTTCGAGTCGGCGCTCGAGTCGGCGCGCTGGGCGCGCGAGAAGGCCAAGCGACTCGGCGCCGACCGCTATACGGGGTTGACGCCCGTGCCGCTCTGGGGCGTGCTCTCGCGCGCCCGCGACGTCGCCGAGCCGGCGATCGCCCGCACGAAGCAGGGCGAGCTGGGACGGCGGATGGGGCTGCGCATCACGACGAAGGGTGGCGAGGAGGCGAAGGCCGGAGAGAAGCAGGAGCACACCGGACTCTCCGCGACCCCGCTCGACGATCCGCGTCGGCAGAAGGAGGATGAGCGCGGGCTCGTCACGATGCGCTCCTCGAGCGGCGGCGGTGACGCGAGCGACGGCGGCGGAACTGCCGACGGCGCCGCAGCGGCGCGGCCCCCGGAGCCGGGGGAGACGAAGCTCGCGTCGCTCTGGTATCCGGAGTGGGACTGCTACGCCCACCGCTACCGCCTGCAGGGCGCCGCGGTGACGCAGCCCGAGCCGAGGGAGGGATCGGCGGAGTGGGCGGCGACCTCGCTCCGCGAGCACGCGGCGCTGGTGCGCGAGGTGAAGCACCGGTTCGGGAAGCTGCGTGCGCAGCGGCTCCGGCTCCTCCATCAGCGCGCGGGGGACGAGCTCGATCTCGGCGCGCTCGTCACCGCGCTCACCGACGCCCGCGCCGGACGCTCGCCCGACGACCGGCTCTACGTCGAGGTGCGGCCGGCGCGGCGCGGGCTCGCGATCGCGCTGCTCATCGACGTCAGCGGCTCGACCGACGCGCCGGTGACCGAGGGCCGGCAGATCATCGACGTCGAGAAGGACGCGGTGCTCTTCGCCAGCGAGGCGCTCGACGCGCTCGGCGACCGGTACACCGTGCTCGCCTTCTCGGGACGCGGCGCGGAGCACGTCCGGGTGACGACGGTGAAGGGCTTCGCCGAGCCTAACGGCGAGAGCGTGCGCCGCCGCGTCGCCGGCCTCGCCCCCGACGCGAACACCCGGCTCGGCGCCGCGGTCCGTCATGCGACGATGCTCCTCGGCCGCGAGCCGGCGGGCCACCGGCTGCTGCTCATTCTCTCCGACGGGAAGCCGAACGACGTCGGCCACTATCAGGGGGAGTACGCGGTGGAGGACACGCGTCAGGCGATCATTGAAGCCCGCGCGCGCGGCGTCTTTCCGTACTGCCTCGCCGTCGACCGGGAGGAGCCGGAGTACCTCGCGCGGATCTTCGGCGAGGCCGGCCACACGATCCTCCGCACCCCCGCCCAGCTCCCCGCCGCGCTCCTCCGCGCGGTGCGGCAGCTGCTCGGATCGGGGTAACGACTGGTGCGCGGCGAAAAGCGGCTTTGGCCTCTGTAAACTGCTACTGAAACACAGAGAAAACTGCTTCTCTGTGTTTCAGTAGCTTTTGCCGAGCAAGAGTTGCTCCGCGAACGGAGAACCCCCATCGTTGCGCATGGCGCGCGCGCGGCATCCGTGGGTCTTCGCGGTCCTCTACTTCCCGTACGGGCTCTCGATCGGCTTCCCGTCGATCGCGCTCGGGTTCCTCGGCAGGCGCGCGGGGATGCCGACGTCGGCGATCGCGGGGATGGTCGGGATGACCTTTCTCGCGGCCGGGTGGAAGTTCCTCTGGGCGCCGTTAGGCGACTACACCCTCTCGCGGAAGCGCTGGTACCTGCTCGCCGTCGGCCTCATCTCCTGCGGGCTCGTCGCGCTCACCGTCGTCCCGCTCTCGACGCGCACCGCGCCGCTCGTCTCTCTTCTCGTGCTCCTCACCGCGGTCTCGGCGACCTTCCTCGCCTTCGCGACCGAGGGGCTGATGGTGCACAACACGACGCCGGACACGCGCGGCCGGGCGGGCGGGTGGTTCCAGTCGGGCAATCAGTTCGGCCAGACGGCGGGCGGTGGGCTCGGGCTCTGGCTGGTGAGCCACGCGAGCGCGCCGTGGCAGGGCGGGGTCGCGCTCGCCGCGCTCGTCGCCGCCTGCGCGCTCGCGCTCCGTCTCGTCGACGAGCCGCCACGGCAGCACGCGGGCGCGACGTTAGGCAGCCGGGGGCTCGACGCCTGGCACAACCTCGTCGGCGTGCTGAAGTCGCGGATCGGCCGCGTCGGGCTGCTCCTCGCCATCCTCCCCATCGGCACGGGCGCGGCGGCGTATCTCTTCGGATCGCTCGGCCCGGAGTGGCACGCGCCGGCGGACACCGTGTCGCTCGTGCTCGGCGCCGGTGGCGGGCTGGCGATCGTCGCCGGCTGCTTCGCGGGCGGCCGCGTCGCCGACAGGCTGCCACCGGCGGTCGCCTATGCGCTCTCCTGCGGGCTGGGGCTTCTCGCCTGCGTCGCGATCGCGCTCTCGCCCCGCACCGAGACCGGCTACGCCGCGACCACCCTGCTCTACACCTTCACGTTAGGCATGGTCGCGTCGTCGTTCACGGCGCTCGTGCTCGCCATCGTCGGCCACGCCGCGCCGGCAACGAAGATCAATCTCTTCTTCGCGATCAACACCCTGTTCAGCCTCGGCGTGCTGCGCGCGGACGGCTGGGCGCACGACCGCTGGGGGACGAACGGGATGCTCTACACCGAGGCGCTGCTCGGCGCGGGGGCGCTCGTCGTCTTCGCGCTCGTCGCGGGGCGCGTGCGTGGAAGCTCGCTCGTGGCGGAGGGCACGGTCTGAGTCTCGGTCATCCGCCCCTCTTGAAGAACTGCACCGCGCGCTCGTGCTTCTGCGCCGCCGCTCGGGTCTTGAAGGTGCCGAGGTTGCGGCGCTTGCCGGTCTTCGGGTTCTTCTTGCGCGAGTACAGACGGTACTCGCCGGACTTGAGCTTCCTGATCATCGCGAGCCTCCCGGTCGGCGGATTCCGCGCTCGATGGGGCGGTGATGCCCGTGAAGGTGCCACCCACGGCGCCGTCGCGCGAGTGCTTCCCCCTCGCCGCCCCCGCTGGTAGCGTTGCGACAGATCCGCCCTCGATCCGCGCTCCGGAGGAAGATCATGAAGCGTTTGCCGCTCTGCTCCGCGCTCCTGCTGCTCCTCGCCCCCGCGCTTCCCGCCCAGACGAAGACGATCGCCGAGCGACTCGGCTATCCGCGCGACGCGAAGCTGTTGATCCTGCACGCCGACGATCTCGGCGTCGCGCACTCGGTGGACTCGGCGAGCCTCGCCGCGCTCACGAGCGGCGCCATCTCGTCGGCGAGCATCATGATGCCGACGCCGTGGGTCAGCGAGGTCGCCGCGTACGCACGCGCGCATCCCGACGCCGACCTCGGCCTCCACCTCACCCTCACCGCCGAGTGGGACACCTACCGGTGGGGGAGCGTGGAATCGCGCGAGCGCGTCGCGACCCTGCTCGACTCCACGGGCATCTTCCCGAGCGACGTCCCCCCGGTCGCCGCGCGGGCGAAGCCGGCCGAGGTCGAACGGGAGCTCCGCGCACAGATCGACCGCGCCATCGCGATGGGAATCCGGCCGACTCACGTCGACAGCCACATGGGCGCGCTCTTCGCCAGCCCGGAGCTGATGACGACCTACATGAAGGTCGCGCGCGACTATCGGCTCCCCTTCCTCGCCGCGCGCAAGCCGCCCGCGTGGATCGCGCCGATGCCGCTCACGGAGAAGGACGCCGTGCCCGACACGGTCGTCATCGCCTGGCCCGAGATCCCGCGCGACCAGTGGAAGGCGTTCTACCTGAACACCATCGCGAACCTCAAGCCCGGGCTCACCGAGATCATCGTCCACCTCGGCTTCGACGACAGCGAGCTGCGAGCGGTGATGGTGAACCACGAGCCGTACGGCTCGGCGTGGCGGCAGCGCGACTACGACGTCGTGACGAGCCCCGAGTTCAGGAAGGCGCTGCGCGACAACAAGGTGATCCTCATCGGGTGGAAGGATCTGGCCAGGCTTTCGAGCGCGAGTCGCTGAGCGCGCGGGCGAGATCGTCCCACCGGGCGCGCCCCAAACACCTTCAAGGCCGTCGCATCATGTAACAGGAGCCGTGGAGGGCAGGGAGGGGTTGTGATGAGCAGCAGCTCCCAACAACCTCCTCCACGCCCTCCACGGCTCCTGTTATATCCGGCGAGCTCCGCGGCCCCGCCCCGCCTCAGACTCCCTTCAACGCCTCCGTCAACTGATTGAGCGACTTCCGCGCGTCCCCGAACAGCATCTGCGTGTTCGGCGCGTAGAACAGCTCGTTGTCCACGCCGGCGAAACCCGCGCTCATGCTCCGCTTCAGGACGATCACGTTCTTCGCGTGGTCGGCGTCGAGGATCGGCATCCCGAAGAGCGGGCTCCCACGATCGGTGCGCGCCGCCGGGTTCACCACGTCGTTCGCGCCGACGACCAGCGCGATGTCCGTGTGGTCGAACTCGGGGTTGATCTGGTCCATGTCGAGCAGCTGGTCGTACGGGATGTCCGCTTCGGCCAGCAGCACGTTCATGTGCCCGGGCATCCGGCCGGCGACGGGATGGATCGCGTACTTCACGTCGACGCCCCGCTTCTCCAGCTCCGCGCTCAGCTCCTTCACCTGCCGCTGTCCCTCGGCCACCGCGAGTCCGTAGCCGGGGATCACGATCACCCGGTTCGCGAACGCCATCGCGACCGCCGCGTCTTCGGCTGACGTCTGCCGTACCGGGCGCGCGACCGCCGTCCCCGTCGCCGCCGTCGTCGCGCCGAAGCCGCCGAACACCACGTTGGTCAGCGAGCGGTTCATCGCGCGGCTCATGAGCAGCGTGAGCAGCGTGCCTGACGCGCCGACGAGCATCCCCGCGACCACGAGCACCTGGTTGCCAAGCACGATACCCGTGAGCGCCGCGGCGACGCCGGTGAGGGAGTTCAGCACCGAGATCATCACCGGCATGTCGCCGCCGCCGATCGGCAGGACGACGAGCACGCCGAGGAGCAGCGCGACGCCGAACAGTCCCCACACCGTCGGATGGTCGATCCGCCCCACCGCGACCCAGGCGCCGAGCGCGACGATCGCCAGCGTCAGCAGCCCGTTGATCACGTGCCGCCCGGGGAAGAGCAGCGGACGTCCGGGGAGGATCTCCTGCAGCTTGCCGAAGGCGATGAGGCTCCCCGTGAAGGAGATCGCGCCGATCGCGATGCCTAACGCTCCGGAGATCGCGGCCCCCGGGCCCGGCACCGTCCCGTGCCCGTAGGCGCGGATGAACTCGGCGATCGAGACGAGCGCCGCCGTCGCGCCGCCCATCCCGTTGAACAGCGCGACCATCTGCGGCATCGCCGTCATGTGCACCCGGCGCGCGCTGTAGATGCCGATCGCCGCGCCGACCGCGGTGCCGACCGCGATCTCCCACCAGGAGATGATGCTCCGGTCGAGC
>DATAIN010000344.1:0-2163 GCA_036262635.1 Gemmatimonadaceae bacterium
CTCCAGCGCCCGCCAGGTCGAGTCGCCGAGCACGCCGATCTCGAGCGACATCTGGAGGATGCGCTCGTTCTCCACGGGATGCGCGCTTCGCGCGGTCGGCGAACCCGCGACGGTGCGCGAGCGCGACATTCCCTCGAGCACCGCCCGGTACGCGTCCGGGTTCGGGTCCTCGAGCGTCCACTGGCCGACGAGCATGCGCACGTTCTCGCGGAGGGCCTCGTCCGCGTCGGCGCGCCGCTCCGCGGTGTCGCGCTCGGCGTGCACCGCGAGCTTCGAGAGGAGACGCAGCATCGAGTGCGAGATCGTCTGCTTGGAGACATCGGCCGCCGCGCGCAGCAGCTCGAGCACCGCATCCACCGCCATCCCCTGCGTCGCGTCGAGCACGAAGCGCTGCCGCTGCGCGACGTCGTTCCCCATCGCGAGCAGGGTCCGCAGCGTCTCCGGCTTCATCGAGCCGACGAGTCGCGACACGCGTCCGCGGAGCGCGACCGCGTCCCGCCCATCCGCGGTGCGCAGCTCGTCGGCGATCTGCAGGAGGTAGCCGACGATCACCTGATCGTACGCGGCCTCGCGCTTGTGCTCGTCGATCGCGCGCGCGACGGCCTCCGGGTCCGCGGCGCGCGCGTCCGCCTCGTGCGCCTCGCGCGCCGACTCCGGAAGTGCGTGCGCGGCCGGATCCTCCATGCTTTGGGACCCCTCGTCAGGCTGCGCTTCGGCCCGGGTCTCCCGTATGGCCTCGGCCGCCTGCGCGATCGCTTCGTCGCGCCCCTTCGTCGTGCGCCCGAGCAGCGCTGCGCGTGCGAGTCCCACCCACAGCCGCGCCGCGCGCGCCCCACCCCCCCGCCGGCGGTCGGTCTGAGGCGCGGCCTCCTCTTCCTCGTTCAGGAGCTCGAGGTGCTCGTACGCGAGCGGATAGAGCCGCAGGTTGGGCCACGACGGAAGCTCCGCCTCGTCGCGCAGCCCGATCGGCAGCGCGTCCTTGCCCTGCTCGACTCCGATCGTGAGCAGGAAGTCGCGCAGCTCGTCCGCATGGACGCCGCGCGCGAACTTCACCGCGCCGAGGTGATGGTCGTGCAGCCGCTGCGCGAGGTCGCGTAGCACCGCGTGTCCCTCGTCGGTCGCCACGCCCTCGATGACGAGCTGGTGCCGCGCCACACCCAGCGAGACCGTGTCCGTGAGGCCGAAGAGCGGGGCGAGCCGGAGCTCGAGCCGGGAGACCGTCGTCGCGAGCATCGGGTGGCCGGCCGGATAGATCGCGAACTTCTGCAGCGCGATCGAGAGCTCGATCAGGAAATCGACGAGCTCACGCGACAGCGTACCGCGTTCCGGTTGTGGCTGCGGATGTTGCTCGGCGGCGGACACGATCGATCGGCACCGGGGTGAGGGCGTATCTATAGGACGACCGGCGATGCGTTTCGTGGCATGTGCGTTGCCCCTCCCTCCCGGGCGGCCGTGAGGGGAGCCGCATCACTCGAGGAGAGAGACATGGCCGACAAGGAGAAGGCATCAGGGGGCTCCGGCGCGCTCGGCGCCGGTGGCGAAGCCGCCGAGGGGATCCACGGCGCGAAGACGCCGGGACGCGACCAGGGCGCGGAAAGCAGCGTCGGGGCAACCCCCGGCCAGGGAGAGCGGGGCCAGAAGGGCTCCGAGCCGCTCGACGCCGAGCGGAAGCACGAGCACCGCAGCGGCTACGGCGGCAGCGGGGGCAAGCCGGTCTCGAGCTCCGACCAGCGCGAGACGCCGCGGGGAGCGGACGGGAAGTAAGAGGGGCAGGAAGCTGGAGGCTGGAGGACGGCAGCGACGCGCATTGCCCCGCGTGGCCGCCGTCGCTATCTGCCTTCAGCTTCCTGCCGCCGGCTTTCCCATCGCGACGAAACTACCGCCATGCCCACCGACCCCCGCGCCAACGCCGACCTCGAGGCGCGCTTTCGTCAGCTCGAGGAGCGCATCACCAGGCTGCAGCGCGCCGCGTACTATCTCATCTGGAAACGGGCCGGCTTCGGCGACCAGTGCATCCACTGCGGGAGCGCCTACCCGAAGCACGAGCACCGCAGCGGCTACGGCGGCAGCGGGGGCAAGCCGGTCTCGAGCTCCGACCAGCGCGAGACGCCGCGGGGAGCGGACGGGAAGTAAGAGGGGCAGGAAGCTGGAGGCTGGAGGACG
>DATAIN010000345.1:0-1722 GCA_036262635.1 Gemmatimonadaceae bacterium
GTCGGTGGACGACGAGCGCATCGCGCAGCCGATCGCGTGCCTCGGGGAGACGGTTCAATGCCTTCAGCGTCGCGCCCGCGCTGTTCAGGATGAGGCCGAGACTCGCGTCGTCGGCGAGCATCTCGAAGATCGCGCCTGCCCGCTCGTACTGCGCCAGCGCTTCCGCGTATTCACCGCGGCTCCACTCGAGGATCCCGATGGTGTTGCGCAGCCGCCCTTCGGCCCGCTCGTCGCGCAGCGTGACTGCGAGCTCCGCGGCCTCGCGATAGTAGCCGAGGGCGAGCGACGGCTCGGGAAGATGACGGCGCGTCGCGCGGCCGAGTCCCTCCACGGCCTCGAGCTCACCGGCGAGGTCGCCCAGCTGCCGGCGCAGCGCGCGTGCCTTCGCCCACGCCGCCATCGCGTCGGCATGGCTCTCGTCCTGCTCGTGCGCCGCGGCGAGCCGGCTCCAGACACCCGCCTCCCCCTCGCGGTCCTTGAGCTGCGCGAAGAGGACGATCGCTTCCTGCAGGTGCGACAGCGCGTCGGCGCGGCGGCCGAGCCCGAGCAGGACCTCGCCGAGCATTCGCAGCGACTGCACCTGCCCGGGAACGAACCCCGCCTGACGCGTCAGCTCCACAGCGGCGCGGTAGAGCTCCACCGCTTCGTCGATGCGGCCGATCTGCAGCTGCAGATGCGCGAGCGAGGTGTAGTGGTAGGAGAGCTGGATGGGGAAGCGCTTCCCCGCGCGCAGCCGCGCGCGCTCCAGGTACTCGCGTGCGCGCTCCGCGTCGCCGAGCTCGCGGCTGACGTTCGCGAGGTTGTGGAGGAGGTAGCACTGCTTCAGCTCCACGTCCGCGCGAACCGCGGCGTCGGGGGAGGTCGCGATGATCCGGTCGCTCAGCGCGAGGCCCTCGAGGAGGTACGCGCTGGCCAGCTCGAGGTCGCCGAGACCCTTGAGGACGTAGCCGAGGTTGGAGAGGTCGCCGACGGTCGCCAGGTCGTCGCCTAACGCGCGGTCGATCCGCAGTGCCTCTTCCACCGGGGGAAGCGCGTCCCGGTCGCGCCCCTCGTGCCAGCGGAGGAGCCCGAGGCTGCGGAGGGTGTTCCGGACGCCCAGCGGATCGCCGAGCTCGCGGCGCAGGCGGAGCGAGCGCTCGAGCGCCGCTTCCGCCGGCTCGAACTGCCGCAGCAGGGTGAAGAGGTCACCCTGCCGCACGTAGACCTCGGCCAGCTTCGCGCGATCGCCCGTCGTCTCGAGCAGCGCGACCAGCTCGTCGATGATCCGCTGCTGCCGCTCGCGCAGCCCGAGGGTCTCGCAGAGCCGTTCCTGTCGGAGGAGGATATCGGTGAGGGTGTCGCGGCGCGCCGTGTCGTCGGGAAGCCGCGTCAGCCAGGACCGCGCCCGCTCGAGCGTCGCGAGCGCCTCCGAGAACTGCGCGAGCGCGCCGGCGCGATCGGCTGCCTGCACGCCGTAGCGCACGGCACGCTCCCAGAGCTCGGCGCGGCTGAAGTGGTGCGCGAGCCGGCCGAGGTGCTCGTCGAGCCGATCGGCATGGATGGACTCGATCGCCGCTCCCACCCGGCCGTGCAGCTCGCGGCGGCGGTGCTCGAGCAGCCCATCGTAGGCGACCTCCTGCGTCAGCACATGCTTGAAGCGGTACGCCGCGTCGGGGACCACGCGCGTCTGCTGGACGAGCCCCGCGGCCTTCAGCGCCTCCAGCGCGTTAGGCAGCCGGCCGT
>DATAIN010000346.1:0-4094 GCA_036262635.1 Gemmatimonadaceae bacterium
ACCGCGTCGAGCTCCTCGAGCGTTGCCATCGAGGCCAGCGCGTTCGCGCCGACCCAGCGCATGACGCGGTCGTGCTGCTCGAGAAACCAGACGGTGAGCGGCTCGAGCGCGACGGGGCGGAGCTGCGGATACGACAGCGCCTGGAGGATCACCTCGTACAGCCGCCGGTCGTGGGGCTCACGCAGGTGCCGGATCAGCACCGGAACCGCTTCCGGGGAGGGTGGATCGCCGTTGACGAAGTCGTAGACCGAGCTCACCTCAATCCCGATCGCGGCCAGGTCTGCGCGAAGGGGGGTCTCGTCCACCGCGATCTCCGCGGAGCGGCGGGCGCGGGGCGCTTCCGCCGCGTCCGGCGCGCCTCGATATTCCCGCTCCGCCGGCTGCGCGGCGGCAGCCGGGGCGCCGTCTCCACCATTGTCTCGCATTGCCAGGTCTCCCGGGTGATGCCTAACGTCGGCCGTCCGTTTCCCGCGCGCGGGGTGCGTCGCGGGCCGTTCCGTACGTCACGAGGAGCATTGCACGAATGAGCTGGCTCGCAGACCCCAATGCCTGGATCGGCCTCCTCACGCTGACCGCGCTGGAGATCGTCCTCGGGATCGACAACATCATCTTCATTTCGATCCTCAGTGGCAAGCTCCCCGCCGCCGACCAGGGCAAGGCGCGCCGCCTCGGCCTCCTCGGCGCCTTCGTGACGCGGGTGCTGCTGCTCCTGAGCATCGCCTGGATCGTCCGCCTGACGCGACCCCTCTTCACGGTGCTCGGCCACGGGGTGTCGGGACGGGACCTCATCCTGATCATCGGTGGTCTCTTCCTCATCGGCAAGGCGACCTTCGAGATCCACGGGAAGCTCGAGGGCGAGGAGCACGGCGAGACGGGTGCGGCCCGCGCGGCGCGGTCGCTCGCCAAGGTCGTCGCGCAGATCATGCTCGTCGACATCGTGTTCTCCCTCGACTCGGTGATCACCGCCGTCGGCATGGTGGACGACGTGTCGCTGATGATCACCGCGAACGTCATCGCCCTCGGGCTGATGCTCGCCGCCGCCGGCTCGATCAGCGCCTTCGTCGATCGTCACCCGACGGTGAAGATGCTCGCGCTCTCCTTCCTCGTGCTGATCGGGACGAACCTGGTCGTCGAAGGCTTCGGCGTCCACGTCCCCAAGGGGTACACCTACTTCGCGATGGGGTTCGCCGTCGTCGTCGAGATGCTGAACCTCAAGCTGCGCAAGAACGCCGCGCGGAAGGTGCATCTGCGCGAGCGTGACTACGAAGGACTGGTGTAGGACACGGCGGCCGGCGCGGGGCCGATCGCCGCTTCACTAGTCGTACGCGACGTGCAGCTGCGGCGGGGCGCTCGTCGAGCACACCCCGTCGCGCGGAAGGGCGATCTGGATGAAGTCGGACACCGCATCACCGTTGGTGTCGCGCGCGGAGAAGCGGAGGCGAAAGCCGCTGACCGCGCGGTGCGCGGCGACGTCGGCCTTCACCTGCGTGGTCACGTCGAGCGTTCGCGGGCCGATCGCGGCGCTGGACGAGAGCGTGCCGATGCTGCCGGCGATCGTCAGCCCGGAGAACGCGGCATCGGACAACCCGTTGTTCAGATCGATCTGATCCACCATGAGGGAGCCGAGCGCGGTGTACGGGCTGCCGCCGACGCGGCACTGAGTGACGGTGAGCGTGGCCTGCGTCACAGTCGCCCCGCTCGGCAGCTTCGTGAGATCGAAGCCGAGCGTCGAACGGTAGGTGACGCCGCCGGCGTCGTCGCCGGGGATGACGGCGGAGTTGGTGTTGCCGCCGATGCCGCGCACGGTTCCGTGAAGCACCGATCCGCCGCGAGTGCCTTCCGGGAGGTCGATCGCTCCCGAACCCGCGTCGGAGCATCCCGCCACGAGCGCGGCGAGCGCAATCACGAGCGCCGATCTGTCACGAAGCATGCGCATCCTGCGTAGGGTGATCCGGGCGCCGCGTCGCGCTCGCGCCACACGATGCGACGGCGCGCGAAAGGACGCAAGCCTGACGGCGCGGTACTTCCGCACCTCGTGACAGCCCCGATATTGGAGAGAACCTCACCCCCCGACCACCCATGGAACTGCCGATCATCGTCGTCAACTTTCTCTACGCCGTGCTCGGCGTCGTGCTCATGTACGCGAGCTATCGCGTCATCGACCGGCTGACGCCCGAGATGGACTTCCGCGACGAGCTGAAGAAAGGCAACGTCGCGGTAGCGATCTTCATCGCCGCGCTCTTCGTGTCCATCGCGATCGTGATCGGAGGGGCGCTGAATTGACCGCGCGCGCGCACGGTGCGCTGAGCTTCGCGCTCGCCGTGGCCTCGCTGATCGCCACGATGGGCGCGGGCGCGCAGGTGCCGGCGGACAAGTCGCGCGTCGCCGACTCCACGGTGCACGCGCGGCGCGGAATCCTCGGCGCGCTGCGCAAGGCCGATTCGGCGCGGGCACGCGGACGCGAGGAGACGCGCTACGACGACTACTTCCGGAAGTACTCGAAGCGCTGGTTCGGCCCGACCTTCGACTGGCGGATGTTCAAGGCGCAGGGGATGGCCGAGTCGGAGCTGAACGCGAACGCGCGGAGCTGGGTTGGCGCGCGCGGGATCATGCAGCTGATGCCTTCTACCTATCAGGACATCGCCTCGAAGCGCCCGGAGCTCAGGGCGATCGACGATCCCGAGTCGAACATCGCGGTGGGGATCATGCACGACCGCTGGCTCTGGACCGTGTGGCAGAAGCGCGTCCCCGACAGCGAGCGTCACCGCTTCATGTTCGGCAGCTACAACGCGGGTGAAGGCCCGATTCTCCGCGCCTGTCTCGCCGCGCGCACGGAGAAGCTGAGCGACGCCGAGTGGCGCAGCATCGAACAGGTGGCGCCGAAGATCGGGAAGTGGCGGTACCGGGAGACGCTGGGATACGTGAAGAAGATCGATGGGAACTATGCGAGGCTGAAGAAGAGCCGGTGACGTCGGGGGGCCAGGGGCCAGACGTGAGGAACGGCGGTGACCGCAGTTCCTGACCCCTGGTCCCTGGCCCCCGTACTCCGGCACGCCGAATGCCTTAGATTCACCCCTCAGGACCACGCACGCAGAGGAGTTTCCAATGTTCGGCCGTCTGTTCCCCGAATCGATCTTTCCGCGCAAGCTCTCCGAGAACGCGGAGCGCCGGCTGCGTCTCGCGCAGGCGCGGGCCGAGGAATCGGTGATCCGCGCGCACGTCGACAACGCGCTGATGTTCGTCGACACGCTCGCCGAGGATCTCTCCTTCGACCGGGCCATCGACAGCTACATCCGGGTGATGGGAATCCCCGAGCCGCTCGCGAGCGTGGTCGCGACGCGGACGCTCGTCGTGCTCGGCCAGGATCTGGTGCCGTACCGCAAGCGGCAGAAGCAGGACGTCCCTACCGAGGAGCCGACGCGTCCGGCGCTGCGCATCGCGCGGTCTCGCTAGACGCTGCGGCAGCTCGGCGAACTACGCAACTCGAGGGCCGGGTCAGTCGAGGACTTCGACCAGCCTCCCCTCCCTCCAATCCAGATACGCCACCACGAACAGCGTCGTCGCGAGGATCGCGCTGACGACGCACCACTGGCAGATGGCGTGGATGACGAAGAGCTCGAGGTAGGTCAGCCAGAGCGAGAAGAGCGTTCCCCACCCCGTGAGCAGGAGGAACGCGAGCGGGAGGATGCGGGAGTCTTCCCAGCGCTCGGTCGTCCCCGCGATCGCGAGGGCGAGGACGACGATGTAGTAGCCCACGCCCCACGCGGCGACGGGGAGGCCGATGAAGGTGGCCCACTTGCTCGTCTGGACCGTCTCGCAGGAGCCGATCGAGCAGACGATCTCCCCGATGGTGCCGAGCTTGTAGAGCGTGAGGTACGTCGCGATGAGGACTCCGACCAGCGCGAGCAGCGCGGCCAGCATCCGCTTGCTCACTTCTTCTGTCCCGCCGCGGCCGCCGCCTCGTTGACGTGGCGCGTCAGCTCGTCGATGCCGATCGCGCCGGGGACGACCCTGTTGCCGATGATGAAGGTCGGCGTGCTGCCGATGTGCCGCCGCTCACCCTCGGCGCGGTTCGCGGCGATCTGCGGGCGGTA
>DATAIN010000347.1:0-3491 GCA_036262635.1 Gemmatimonadaceae bacterium
ACCGCGAACGACGTGCAGCGGCTCGACTCGATCCACGAGAAGGGCGAGTCCGAGAAGACGTTCATGCTGCACTACAACTTCCCCCCGTTCTCGACGGGCGAGGTGCGCCCGATGCGCGGCACCAGCCGCCGCGAGATCGGCCACGGAAACCTCGCCGAGCGCGCGCTGCAGGGCGTGCTCCCGGCGTTCGAGCAGTTCCCGTACACCATCCGCATCGTCTCCGACGTGCTCGAGTCGAACGGCTCGTCGTCGATGGCGTCGGTCTGTGGGGGCTCGCTCGCCCTCTTCGACGCGGGCGTGCCGATCCACGCGGCGGTCGCCGGTGTGGCGATGGGGCTGATCAAGGAGAGTGAGCGCTACGCCATCCTCACCGACATCCTCGGCACCGAGGATCACCTCGGCGACATGGACTTCAAGGTCGCGGGGACGGAGAACGGGATCACGAGCATCCAGATGGACATCAAGATCGAGGGGCTCTCTCTCGAGCTGATGACCGAGGCGCTCGATCAGGCGAAGCGGGGCCGCCTGCACATCCTCGGCGAGATGAACAAGGCCCTCGGCGCACCGCGCCCGGAGCTCTCCAAGTACGCGCCGCGCATCGTGACGATGACGATCAACCCGGAGAAGATCGGGGATCTCATCGGGCCGAAGGGGAAGACGATCCGCGGCATCCAGGACGAGACGGGCGCCGAGATCACCGTCGACGACACGGGCACCGTCACGATCGCCGCGGTGGGCGGCGAGGCGATGGAGCGCGCGCGCCAGATGGTCCAGGCGATCACCGCCGAGCCCGAGATCGGCGCGACGTACGAGGGCACGGTCAAGAGCACGACCGCGTTCGGCGCCTTCGTCGAGATCATGCCGGGCACCGAGGGTCTGGTGCACATCTCCGAGCTGCAGCACGGCCGCACGGAGAAGACCGAGGACGTCGTGAAGCGCGGCGACCGGGTGAAGGTGAAGCTGCTCGACCGCGACGAGCGTGGGCGCATCCGCCTCTCGATGAAGGCGCTCGTGCCGCGTCCCGAGGGGATGCCGGAAGAGCCGGAGCGTCCGCGTCGCGAGGGTGGCGACCGCGGCCCCCGCCGTGAAGGCGGCGACCGTGGACCGCGCGGTGACCGCGGCGGCGATCGTGGCGGGGATCGTGGCCCGCGCGAGGCCAACGGCACCGAGGGCGGTCGCGAGCGTAAGTTCGCCGCCGAGGGCGCGGCCGCCGAAGGCGCGGCCTCCGAGGGCACGAGCACCGAGGCTGGCGAGACGGACGGCGCCGAGGAGGCCGGCAACGGTGGTGGGCGTGAGCGTCGTCCGCCGCGCCGCGGCGGGCGGGGCGGAGGACGGCCGCGGGAGTGAGCACGGAAGTCAGCGGTGCGGCGGAGCTCCGCCGCACCGTGCTGCAGAACGGACTGACCGTACTCTCGGAGCGCGTCGCCGGGGTGCGGTCTGTCGCGTTCGGCGCCTGGGTCCGCGCCGCGTCGATCCACGAGCCGCGCGAGCGGATGGGCGTGTCGCATCTGCTCGAGCACATGGTGTTCAAGGGCACCGACCGCCGCACGGCGCACGAGATCGCGCTCTCCCTCGAGCAGCTCGGCGGGTCGCTCGACGCGTACACCGCGCGCGAGCATACCTCGTATCAGGCACGCGTCCTCGACGAGCATCTCGAGCACGCCGCGGACGTGATCGCGGATCTCGTCTTCAACCCGACGCTGCGCTCTGACGACCTGAAGCTCGAGCGGAAGGTCGTGCTCGAGGAGATCAGCATGGTGGACGACACGCCGGACGATCTCGTCTTCGAGCTGCACAACGAGGCGCTGTGGGGCGCACATCCGTACGGCTACTCCATCCTCGGAACGCGCGACAGCGTCTCGAAGCTCGGCGTGCGCGAGCTGAAGTCGCTCCACGATCAGGCGTATCACCCCGGGAACATCGTCGTCGCCGCGGCGGGAAATCTCGAGCACGACGCGCTGGTGGACGTCCTGCAGCGCACCGGCTGGGGTGATCCGCAGCCGCGCGACCACGGGATCCTGGCGACGGTCGCGCCGCACCCGGCGCGGCCGACGGTGAGCCACGTCGAGCGGGAAGGGGCGCAGACGCACGTCGTGCTCGGATCCGCGACCGTGCCGTACAGCGATCCGCGGCGCTACGCCATCGTGCTGGTCGGCGTGATGCTCGGCGGGGGGATGAGCTCCCGGCTCTTCCAGCGCGTGCGCGAGGAGCTCGGGCTCGCGTACTCGGTCTACGGCTTCCAGAGCTTCCACGTCGACACCGGGATGCACGGCGTGTACGTGGGAACGGCGCCGGCGACGGCGCGGCAGGCGGTCGAGGCGATCAACGAGGAGCTGGCGCGCGTGGCGCGCGAGGGGCTCTCGGCGACCGACCTCGCCTCGGCGAAGTCGCAGCTCAAGGGACAGCTCACCCTCTCGCTCGAGAGTCCCTCGTCGCGGATGTACCGCGCCGCGGGAACGGAGCTGTACGGCGAGCCGTACCGCACGCTCGACGAGACGCTCGCGCTGATCCAGGCGATCTCCCTCGACGACGTCGCCGCGGTGTCGGCCGAATTCTTTGCACCCGAGCGCCAGACGGTTCTCAGCCTCGGGCCAGCCGCCGCCTGAGGGCGGCGATCACTTCATTCACGTTCCAGCGATTCCTGCCATGAAGATCGGCGTTCCAAAGGAGATCAAGACCAACGAGAACCGCGTCGCGCTCGTCCCGGCCGGCGCCGAAGCGCTCGTCGCCGCGGGGCACAGCGTGCTGGTCGAGAAGGGTTCGGGCGAGGGGAGCGGCTTCAGCGACGACCTCTACGTGAAGGCCGGGGCGAAGATCGCCCCTGACGCCGCGACGGTCTGGAAGGACTCCGAGATGATCATGAAGGTGAAGGAGCCGATCGAGCGCGAGTGGCCGCACATGAAGCGCGATCAGGTGATCTTCACCTACTTCCACTTCGCCGCGGACGAGAAGCTGACGAAGGCGCACATCGCGAGTGGCGCGACGTGCATCGCGTACGAGACGGTGGAGCTCCAGTCGCGCGAGCTGCCGCTGCTGACGCCGATGTCGGAGGTGGCGGGCCGGATGGCGGTGCAGGAGGGCGCCAAGTACCTCGAGAAGCTGTACGGGGGCCGCGGCGTGCTGCTCGGGGGTGTGCCGGGCGTGGCGCCGGCGAAGGTGGTCATCCTCGGCGGCGGGATCGTGGGCATCAACGCCGCGAAGATGGCGGCCGGGATGGGCGCCAAGGTGGTGATCCTCGACATCTCCCTCGAGCGGCTGCGGTACCTCAGCGACGTCATGCCGGCCAACGTCCAGACCATCCACTCCAACCGGCACAACGTGCTGGAGCAGATCGAGACGGCCGACCTGGTCGTCGGCGGCGTCCTGATCCCCGGTGCCGTGGCGCCGAAGCTGATCCGGCGCGGGGATCTCAAGCGCATGCAGCCCGGCTCGGTCATCGTCGACGTGGCGATCGACCAGGGCGGGTGCGTGGAGACGATCAAGGCGACGAC
>DATAIN010000348.1:0-7433 GCA_036262635.1 Gemmatimonadaceae bacterium
CTGCGGGACGGTGATCACCGGGGAGACGACCTCGATCCCGGTCCACGCGAGCGGGATCGGCTGCTCGACGAGCGCGCCGAGCTCGCGCAGGTAGTCGAGGCTCCCGAAGCCGTTGGTGTAGGTCGTCTGCACGACGGCGAGCGCCATGTCGCGCGTATCGAGGTCGTGCTTCAGGGCGTTGATGACCCAGGCATGCGCCTCGGCGACCGAGTGGAAGCGCGCCTTGTCGGCGTCGTGGAGGAGCTCCTGCGGGACGTCGTCGAGGAAGAGCGCGACGTGGCGGATGCCGATCCCCGCGACCGCCTCGAGCTTGCTCAGCAGCATTCGATAGTCCGCGGTGTCGGAGTAGGTCATCGACAGCCCGGGACTGATCGCGAACCAGACGTCCACTCCGTTCTCGCGCCCGACGCGCACCACCTCGGCGAGTCGCGCGATCTGATCGGCGGGATACGGCTCCCGCCAGCGCTCGCGATGGTAGGGGTCGTCCTTGGGCGCGTAGAAGTACGCGTTCATCCCGACCTTCCCCTCGAAGCGGAGCATGTCGAGGCGGTCCTCGTGCGACCACGGCGGCCCGTAGAATCCCTCGATGACCCCGCGCATCGCGAAGCCCGGTGGGATCGCGGGTCCGGGTTTCGGGGCCGGGGCGATCTGAGCCGGCGGAGCGGGCTCAGGCACGACGACGGGGGGTGGCGCGCTCGGGCCGCAGGCGGCGGCAACCATCGGGAGCGCGAGAGTCATCCAACCTTGATAGTGGCGCATATGTCCTAACTGAACGCAGACACGCGCGGGCTGTCAAACGATTCCTCCGCGCTGGCGGCGATGGTGATGCACGCATATCGTAGCTCCATGACCCCCCCGCCCCCTCCGCCGGCCGAGCTGGCGGGACTCCCCGACGACCTTTTGCGCGCGCTCGCCGGCAAGTACGAGGTCGAGCGCTCGCTTGGCGCGGGCGGGATGGGCACGGTCTACCTCGCGCGCGATCTTGCCCTCGACCGCCTGGTCGCGATCAAGGTCGTCTCCCCAGAGCTGACGACGTCGAGCGTCATCCGCGACCGCTTCCTCCAGGAGGCGCGCACCGTCGCCCGGCTGCGGCATCCGAACATCGTCGCGGTCCACGCGGCGGGAGAGGCGGGGGGGCTGCTCTACTTCGTGATGGAGTACGTCCCCGGCGAGAGCCTGCACACGAGGCTCGACCGCGTCGAGAAGATGGACGGCCACGATGCGCTGACGACGATCCGCGACCTGGCGAACGCGCTCGCCTACGCGCACGAGCGCGGGATCGTCCATCGCGACGTGAAGCCGGACAACATCCTGCTCGACCAGGACAAGAAGTGCGCGATGCTCACCGACTTCGGGGTCGCGCGCGCGCTGAGCACCGCCGACGAGCGGTTGACGCGCACCGGCTTCGTCCTCGGCTCACCGCGTTACATGAGCCCCGAGCAGGCGGCGGGCGAGCGTGAGCTGGATGGGCGGAGCGACGTCTACTCGCTCGCGCTGGTCGCGTACGAGATGTTCGCCGGGGAGCCCGCGTTCACGGGGACGGGTGCGCAGGCGGTGCTCACGCAGCAGCTCACGCAGACGCCGGCGCCCCTCGAGGAGAAGAGCGACACTGTTCCTCCCGACGTCGCGCTGATCATCTCGCGCGCGCTGGCGAAGGATCCCGCCGAGCGTCCGGACGCGGCCGAGCTCGCGGCGGTGCTCGACGACGTGCTGACCGGGGAGCGCTTCCAGCATCAGACGCGAACGAGCGCGCGGCGCGCTCGCGGCGGTGCGGCGACGCGCCGGCGGCGGCGGATGATCGTCGGCGGCGCCGTCGCGCTCGTCGGGCTCGCGATGGTGGCCGGCGCGCTGACGAACCGCGACCACGACGGCATCCCGCAGGGTGTCGATCCGCGGCGGTCGTATCTCGTCACCCCCTTCGACGTGCAGGGGAGCGACCCGCAGATCTCCTGGCTGCGCGAGGCGAGCGTCAACATGCTCACCCTCGACTTCGCGCAGTGGAAGGACCTGAACGTCGTGGACTACGAGCACACCCTCGACCTGCTGCGCGACGCGAAGCTGGACGGCGAGGGACGCGTCGGCCTCGAGGACGCGCGCCGGCTCGCTCGCCACGCGGGCGTCTGGAGCGTGGTGATGGGGCAGGTCACGCCGTTAGGCGACTCGCTCCTCGTGCTGGCGCGGGTGTACGACGTCGCGAGCGGGAAGCAGGTCGACCAGGCGCAGCGGAGCACCGCCCGGACGAGCGATCCCCGTCCGCTCTACGACGCGATCGCGCGCGACCTGCTCGATCTCGTCGGCGCGCCGCCGACGTCGGTGAGCCTGACGGCGACGACCACCGCCTCCGTGGCGGCGTACCGCGCCTATCTCGAGGGGCTCCGCGCGCTCAACGGCTGGCAGCTGCCGCGCGCCGATTCGCTCTTCCACGTCGCGACCGACGCCGACTCGACCTTCGCGCTCGCCTACTACAAGCGCGCGCTCACGCTCGGCTGGCGCGCCGCGCGCGACTCGACGCAGTTCGACCTGCTTCGCCACGCGGCGGACCACGCGGACCGCCTCCCCGAGCGCGAGCGCGAGCTGCTCAGCGCGTACACGGACCTCATTCGCAGCCTGCACGCGCCGCGCGACGTGACCGCGCAGCGGCTCGACACGCTCTTCCGCTCGGCGCAGCGCAAGTACGAGGCGATCGTGACGCGCAATCCCAGCGACGCGGAGGCGTGGTACGGGCTCGGCGACGCCTACTGGCATCACCGGCCGAACGACGCGAAGCTCCTCGCCGCGAACTGGACGCGGGCCTATCGCGCCTTCAACCGCACGCTGGCGCTCGACTCGTCGTTCCACCTCGCGTACTCGCACACGCTCGACATCTACCGCCAGGTGTCGTCGCCGGCGTCGTATCTCGTGCTGAACGGCGACTCGCTCCTCCTGCTCGACACCGAGCAGTCGCGTCACGCGTTCGGCGAGGCGCGGATCGCGCAGACGCGGACCGAAGCGAAGCGGCGCGCGCTGCGCGATGCGCGCGCCTGGGCGAGCGCGGACGCGGCACCGCAGGCGTACATGGCGCTCGTCAACGCGTACATCGACGCCGGCTTCGTGGACTCGGCGGCGATCACCGTCGGCGAGGCGCAGCGGCGCGCGTCGTCGCGCAGCCCGCTCTTCCCGTACGTGCTCGCGACCGCGCAGGCGAACACCGATCCGCGGCTCGCGCTGCAGACGCTGCGCGACGCGATGCGGGAGTTTCCCGCCGAGTCGATCGCGGCGCACGACGGCACCGATCGGGTGTGGGCGGTGCTCAACGCCGGCGACGCGGCGACGATCGGCGGCAGCCTCGCCGACCTGCGCAAGCTCGGCGCGGTCGCGGCGAAGGCGGAGCCGAAGATGCCCGGCCCCGACCTCCCGACGAGCTTCGTCGTGAGCGCGCTCTCCTCGGGAGCGGAGATGGGGATGGGCGTACCCGCGGCGAGCGTTCGGCCGCGGCTCGACAGCGCGGTGCGCTACATCGACCGCTACGCGGCGAAGGACGGGGACCAGCTCCGCCGGATGGCGGTCGCGCTTCCCTACGTGGCCTATCTCGCGACGCGGGACACGACGTACCTCGCGACGCTCCGCCGCTGGTGGAACTCGGGGGGCGCGGCGACGCCGATCCACGAGATCGACGCGCTCGCGGCGCTCGACCGCGGGGACCGGGAGTCCGCGCTGCGCTCGGCGCGGCTCTTCCCCTCCGCGGACTCGACGCGCGCGGCGGGCGCGTTCATCAACGCGATGCGCTGGGTGACCCGCGCCGAGGTCGCCGCGCGGCTCGGTGACGATCGCCGCGCGCTCTCGTACTACGAGCTGCTCGACCCGTCGCGGTTCAGCCGCGCCGCGCCCCTCGATCCGGGGTGGCCGCTCTATGCGCGGAGCCTCGTCGCGCGCGGTGCGCTCTACGAGAAGGTCGGGGAGAAGGACCGGGCGATCGCGTCGTACCGCCAGTTCCTCGACCTCTGGCGCGACGCGGATCCCGTGCTCGACGGCCAGCGCCGCTCGGCGCGCGACGCGATCGCGCGCCTCGGCGGCGAGGTGCCCACCGAGACGACGACGCGTTAGGCGGTCAGCGCCCGATCCGGAAGCCGCACGAGCTGGCCCCGAGAACGCCTGTCGGGTGAACTCCCACTGACCCGCTCGCTCGTGATCGACGAACGTCCTGCCGCGACAGGCGCTCGTCCAGTGCCCGCGCTCACACCCCAACGCGTCCCCCGCGCCGGGTGTAAGGGACCATGGAGCCTCGTGTGTCTAGTCTGAGCGCGAGGCACTTCACGAGGACCAATGCTCCAGACCGCGATCGCCATCGTCGGCGCGCAGCTGCTCGCCGCGCCCATATCGAATACGAGTGCCGTAGTCGCTCACTCGTCGGCAGACAGCACGGTCGTCGCCGTCGCGGGCCCGACGCTCGCCGACGCGGCGGTCACGCTGCCGTCGAGTCATCCCCGCGCCTACATCCCGGCGGACACCGGACGGCCGAAGGCGGTGGAGTACAGCGACGCCTACTACACGCGGCTCACCATCCATCGCTGGGGGAGCTACGCGATGCTCCCCCTCTTCGCCGGCGAGTACGCGCTCGGCCAGCGTCTGCTCTCGAGTGGTACGCATCCGAGCTGGGTGCGTCCCGCGCACGGGACGGTGGCGGGCGCGCTCGGCGTGCTCTTCGCGGTGAACACGATCACCGGCGGCTGGAATCTCTGGGACGCGCGCAATGACACCGAGGGTCGCGGGAAGCGCATTGCGCACACGGTGCTGATGCTCGCCGCGGACGCGGGCTTCGCGGTGACGGGCGCGCTCGCGCCGGACGACGACGAAGGCGAAGGGGGCAGATCCGACGACCGGGCGACGACGCATCGCAACGTCGCGCTCGGATCGATGGCGCTCGCCACCGCGGGCACGTTGATCATGTGGTTCGGGCACGACTGATGGGATCGCGATGATCGCCCAGGGATTCATCGACGCCTTCGCGCCGTGGAAGACGCTGTACGGCGACTCGCCCGTCGTCGCCACGACGGTGACGACGGTGCACGTCGTCGCGCTGTTGTTCGGAGGCGGCTTCGCGCTCGCCACGGATCGCTCGACGCTGCGCGCGCTGCGCGGCAGCAGCGACGACCGACGGCGCCAGCTCGCCGAGCTGCACGCGGTGCATCGGCCGGTGCTCGTCGCGCTCGCGATGATCTTCGTGAGCGGCCTCGCGCTGGCGACCGCGGATCTCGAGACCTTCCTCGGCTCGCCGGTGTTCTGGGTGAAGCTCGCGCTCGTGACGCTGCTCGTCGCGAACGGCGCGCTCCTCGCGCGCACGGAGGCGCGGCTGCTCCGCTCCCCCACGGCGCCCGCGACGACGACCGACCACTCTCCGCTCTGGCGCCGGCTGCGGTTCAGCACCTTCGCCAGCATCACCCTGTGGACGTTGACGACGATCGCCGGCACGGCGCTCGTCGGACTGTCCTGACACACCGACCGGCATCTCCGATGATCGACCACGACCAGCGCGACGGCGGCGAGTGCCGCGACTGTCCGCTCCATTCCGACCGTCGCGGCTTCCTGCGCGAAGCGATCGTCGTCGCGACCGCGGCGCTGGCCACGCTCGGCGCGGCGCGCAGCGCGGCCGCGCAACTTCCGATCGCGTTCGTCGAGGCGCTGCGGCGTATCGGGGGAACGTTGACCTACGCGGTTCCCGGGGCGGATGGCGTGAACATCGATCGCGACGCGGAGGTGATCCTCGTGCGCTGGCAGGGCGCGATCTACGCCTTCAACCTTTCCTGTCCGCACCAGCGCACGGCGCTCCGCTGGAACGACGAGAGCCATCGCTTCCAGTGCCCCAAGCATCACTCGCAGTACACGCCCACGGGAGAGTTCATCACCGGGCGCGCGACACGTGGGATGGACCGGTTCGCGATTCGCCTCGACGCGAGCGGAGTGGTAGTCGATACCGACACGCTGCTCGAGCAGGACGAGAACGCCGCCGGCTGGCGGATGGCGTTCGTGTCCGCGTAGCGGCGCGGCTCAGCGCACCTCGAAGTTGAAGGTCCACACCTCGCGCTGCGCGACCCCGCAGCCGCCGGCGGTGGCGGGAACGAACTTGAAGTCCTCGACCGCCTTCAGGACGGCGCGCGCATAGCCGGGTGTCATGCTGTTCGCGATGCGCAGCGTGCCGGGCACGAGGCGCCCGTCGGCGCCGATCACGAACTCGAAGTTGACGAAGCCATCCTGGTTCGCGTCGAGCTCGCGCTGTGGAAACACCGGGTGCGGGCCCGGCTTCGGTACCTCGGCCTGCGAGGTGAGCCTCATCAGCGGGATGCGCAGCAGCTTGATCGGCAGTCGTGCCGGCTCGCCCTTCGGCGGAGGGCGCCGTCGCGGCGCGACCATCGGATCGGGCTGGCGCAGATAGTCGGTGACCTTCTGGTCGAAGGCCGGGAGGTCGACGGTCCGCAGCTCCACGAACACGAATCCCCCCGGGCCGCGCGCCGCCTTCTGGTACGGCTCGAAGGCGCCGCTGTCCGCCGCGGTCGTCACCGCGGTGAGCAGCGCCTGATCGATGGGGGGAACGAGCGAGGTCTGGCTCAACCCGGTGCGCTTCACCTTGCCATTCCCACCAATCTCGACGAACGCTTCCGCGGTGAAGCCCTGCGACCCGGCCATCGAGCCGCCGTTCGCGAAGAGGCGCGTTATGACCACCGGAAGCGGGAGCGGCGTCGGCAGCTCCAGCCCCTGAAAGACCGCCGCGAGGGCGCTCTGCTGGACGTTCTCCGGCTGCGGCGCGAGTCCGTAGCCCGGGTCGAGGACGAGGAGGAGGGTATCCTGCGCGTACGAATTCCCGATCGGCTCGAGCGGCGCGGGACACGAGGGCGCCGGCGCGGGAGCCTGCGCGGCGAGGGGAGCGGCAACCGCGAGGGCGGCAACGAGCGCGGTACGGGAGAGAAGGGGTGGCATCATCGGGGAAGGATCCGGTCGCGGCACCCTCCTCGGCACCGGCGTCAAAGGTTTCGCCACCGACCGACGCTTGTCCAGTGCGGCCGGTCACCCGGCGCGCGTTCCCCTGATGCCGGGAAAGTCGTCCATTCCCGATGACCACCGAGTCCGCTCCGCGCCGCCTCACTTTCGGACGATCCGTCGTCCGCGTGCTCCTGATCGCGACCGTGTTCGCTATGGCCGTGTACTCGCCATCGCTCTTCTCGGCGTACCAGAAGCTGCACTGGCGCAGGCCGAGCCTCGAGTCCGGAGTGGTCGCGCTGCGGCGCACGCACGCCTGCGTCCGCGAGTGGATCGCGACGCACAACGGCGACACGCCGCCCGACCTCGAGACGCCGGGGGTCGCCGACACGCGATGCCGCACCGACGAAGTGCGCGGCTGGACCGTGGTCTACACCCGCGAGCCGGCGCGCCAGGGCGGCTTCACCATCGTCGCGCGCGCG
>DATAIN010000349.1:0-2575 GCA_036262635.1 Gemmatimonadaceae bacterium
TGTACGAGTCGCGCACCGAATGGGAGTTCCGCCCCGACGGGAGCGCGATCCGTCGCGTCACCAGCTGGAACGTGACCCAGGGCTTCTACGACACCCTCGTCGCCGTCGCCCAGTGGCGGACGACAGGGAGCTCGCTCACCATCAGCTGGATCTCGCCCACCGTCGGGACCGCGATCTTCGACTGGCGGCTCGTCGGCGACGTTCTCACCATCGGCCCCGACCAGTTCGCGAGGGTGCGGTGAGCGCCCGCGTCCTGCTCGTCAGCACCAACCGCGAGCGGGCGCCCTACCCCGTCGTGCCTAACGGCCTGGCCTGCGTCGCCTCGGCGCTCGAGGACGCGGGGCACGAGGTGCGCGTGCTCGACCTGATGTTCGCGCGCGACCCCGAGCGAGACGCGACTCGCGCCGCGCGCGACTTCGCCCCCGACGTCGTCGGCGTCTCGGTCCGCAACATCGACAACAGCGACAGCATCGCGCTGCGGCACTACACGCCGGACGCCGTGCGCACCCTCACCGCGCTGCGCGCCGCCGCCCCGTCCGCGAAGATCGTCGCCGGCGGCGCGGCGTTCGGCGTCGCCCCGCGCGCGCTCTTCCGGGCGTTAGGCGTCGACTACGGCGTCGCCGGTGACGGCGAGCGGGCGACCGTCGCCCTCGTCGACGCGCTCGCCGCGGGACGCGAGCCGGGCGAGATCCCCGGCCTCGTCAGAGCGCGCGGCGACGAGATCGTCTTCACGCCGCCGGGCGAGGACGCCGATCTCGACGCCCTTCCCCGCCCGCGGCTGCACCGCTGGTTCGACCTCGCGCGCTACGAGCGGATCGGCGCGACCATCCCGATCCAGACGAAGCGCGGCTGCGTGTACAAGTGCGTCTACTGCACGTATCGCAACGTCGAGGGGTGGGGATACAGACTCCGCGCAGCGGAGTCTGTCGCGGATGAAATTGCCGAGCTTCGCGCGCACGGCGTGTCGCACTTCGACTTCGTCGACTCGACGTTCAACTCGCCGCCGGGCCACGCGCGCGACGTCTGCGCCGCGATCGCCCGCCGCGTCCGCGGCGTGACGCTCGAGACGACGAACTTCACCCCCGCCGCCGCATTCCCCGATCTCCTCGCGGCGATGCGCGGCGCCGGGTTCACGTCGTTAGGCATCACCGCCGAGAGCGCGAGCGACGCGGTGCTCGAGCGGATGCGGAAGGGATTCACCGCGCAGACGGTGCACACCGCCGCCGAGCGGATCGAGAAGGCGGGGATCCGCAGCCTCTGGATCTTTCTCGTCGGCGGACCGGGCGAGACTCCGGCCACGCTCGAGGAGACGCTGCGCTTCGCCGCCTGGCGGCTGCGCCGCGGCGACGCGGTCTACACCACGGTCGGGCTGCGTGTCTATCCGGGCACCACGCTGCACAACATCGCGGTGAGCGAAGGACAGCTCGCCGCCGACGATCCGCTGCTCGATCCGGCCTTTTACTTCTCGTCCGCGCTGCGCATGGAAGACGCGGTCGCCCGACTGCGGCTCTTCGCCGCCGGGCATCCGCGCTTCATGTTCTCCGCGGACTCGCGCTCGATCATCCTCCCCTGGCTCACGCGCGCCGCGTCGGTGCTGCGCCTCCCGCGTCCGCACTGGCGCTACATGGGACTCTTCCAGCGGCTCACGCGCCTCGGCGCACCCCGCCACGCCGAGGCGCATGCCGGCTGACACGCTTCCGGGATCGGCGGACGTCCTGGTCGTCGGCGGCGGGCCCGCTGGCGCGGCGACGGCGTGGTGGCTCGCGCGCGCCGGCCTCGATGTGCTCGTGCTCGACCGCGCGCGCTTCCCGCGGCCGAAGCCGTGCTCGGAGTACATGAGCCCTCAGGCCTCGCGCCTCCTCGAGGAGATGGGAGTGCTCGACGAGGTCGAGCGCGCCGGTGGGGCGCAGCTCGCCGGGATGACGGTGCGCGCGCCGAGCGGAGCGATGATTCGCGGCGTCTTCGCGGGGGAGCATCGCTGGCGCGGGCACCGCGATCGCGGGATCGCGCTGCAGCGCACCATCCTCGACCCGATCCTCCTGAACGCGGCGCGGCGCGCCGGCGCGCGCGTCGTCGAGGGGCTGCGCGTCAACGATCTGCGCTTCGATCGCGCCGGGCGCGTGAGCGGCGCTCGCGCCTCGGGGAGCGACGGGCGCCCGATCGAGATCGGCGCCCGCTTCGTCGTCGGCGCGGATGGGCTGCGCTCGATCGTCGCGCGGCGGCTCGGCCTCGCCCGCGCGGCCGGACTCCCGAAGCGCCTCGCGCTCGTCACGCACTACGAGGGGATCGCCGGGATGGGCGAGCTCGGCGAGATGCACGTCGAGCGCGACGGGTATCTCGGGCTCGCCGCCGTGGGCGGGGGACGCACCAACGTCGCGGTGGTGATCCCGGCATCGCGCGCCGGCGAGCTCTCCGATGGCGCCGAGGCATTCCTCGAGCGATGGATCGCCGCGCGGCCGCAGCTCGCGCCGCGCTTCGCCGGAGCGCGGCGGGTGACGCCGGTGCGGGCGACGGGCCCGTTCGCGTCGCGGGCGCGGCGGCCATGGGCGCCCGGCGCCGCGCTGGTCGGCGATGC
>DATAIN010000350.1:0-2848 GCA_036262635.1 Gemmatimonadaceae bacterium
GGGGGATGCGGGGTCACGGGAACGAGCGATGCGGGGGCGGCGCGAAGCGCCGCGAGACCGCGATACGGGATGCGGGATGCGGGATACGGGATACGGGAGACACCTGATGCGGGATGGGGCCGAGCGCGGCGCCGCAGGCGGCCCGCGCTCGGCCAGTCCCGCATCATCGCGGTTTCTCGCATTCGCGCATCCCGTATCGCGGTCTCGCGGCCGCGCCAAAGGCGCGCCGCCCCCCCGCATCGCTGGTTCGAACTGCACCCGCATCGCCCTTCCGTCTGGCGGCGATGGGTGATCCGACTAACTTCCCCGCCCATGAGCAAGGTCGCGATCTACGCCGGGACGTTCGATCCCATCACGAAGGGGCACCAGGATCTCATCGCGCGGTCGCTGACCTTCTGTGATCACCTCGTGGTCGCGGTCGCGGCGAATGCGTCGAAGACGCCGCTCTTCTCCGCGGACGAGCGTGTGGCGCTGGTGAAGGCGGCGGTCGGCGGCGACAGCCGCGTCGAGGTGCGGAAGCTCGAGGGGCAGCTGCTCGTGGACTTCGCGCGGGAGGTCGGGGCGCGGCTGTTCATCCGCGGGCTGCGCGCGGTTAGCGACTTCGAGTACGAGTTCCAGATGGCGCTCATGAACCGCCATCTCGCGCCGATCGAGACCGTGTTCATGGTCCCCTCGCTCGACACGACCTACATCAGCTCGAGCATCGTGCGCGAGGTCGCGCGGTACGGCGGCGAGGTGGACGACCTCCTGCATCCCGCCGTGGCGAAGGCGCTGAAGGCGAAGTACGCGGCGAAGCGCGGAGAGTGAGCGGCGTCCAGTTCCTGCAGAGCGCGCGCGAGCGCGCGGCGGCGCACCGGCGGCGGATAGTCTTCCCCGAGAGCGCCGATCCGCGAACGCTCGCCGCGGTCACCGCGTTGTCGCGCGACGGGATCGTCGAGCCGGTGCTCCTGCTCGATCCGGCGCGGCCCGCCTCACATCGTGCCGCGCGCGAGACCGGTGTCGAGGTTCTCGACATCGAGGCGCCGGATGTCTTTCAGCGTACAGTGCAGCGGCTGCTCGACCGCCGCGCGGCGAAGGGACTCTCCGAGCAGGATGCGCATCGCGTCGCGCGCGATCCGCTCTTCGCCGGCGCGGCGCTCGTCGCCGCGGGCGAGGCCGCGGGGAGTGTCGCGGGCGCCGAGCGCACGACCGCCGACGTGCTGCGCGCGGCGCTCTGGCTCATCGGGCCGGCGCCGGGGGTGAGGACCGTCTCGAGCGCGTTCTACATGGTCGTCCCGCCCTTCCGTGGCGGAGATGGGGAGACGCTCACCTTCAGCGATTGCGCGGTCGTACCGGCACCGACGCCGGAGCAGCTGGCGGACATCGCGATCGCCGCGGCGGAGGATCGGCGCCGCATCGTCGGCGACGAACCGCGGGTCGCCCTGTTATCCTTCAGCACCCGAGGAAGTGGAACGGGACCGTCGGTGGCGCTGGTGCGGGATGCACTGGCGCTGCTGCGGGCGCGGCGGAGCGACCTCGTCGTGGACGGAGAATTGCAAGGTGACGCGGCGCTGATCCAGGACGTCGCGGAGCGGAAGGCCCCGGGAAGCGCGGTGGCAGGGCGGGCGAACGTGCTCGTCTTTCCTTCGCTCGACGCGGGCAACATCGCGTACAAGCTGGTGCAGCGGCTCGCGCATGCGAGCGCGGTGGGGCCGATCATCCAGGGGCTGGCACGACCGTGCAGCGATCTCTCGCGCGGAGCGGTTCCGGATGACATTATCAATGTGGCGGCTATCACCGCACTGCAGGCGGGCCGATGAGAGGTCCGTCCAACGGCCTGCGGCGACGCCAGTAACAGTACCACGCGGGGAGGACCCGCCGGAGAGAACGAGGCCATGAGCTTCTCGATCAAGAAGCAGGGAGACATCGTCGTGGTTGACGTAGAGGGCCAGCTCATCGTCGGTAATCGACAGGAGCTGAAGCAGAAGGTGCTCGACGAGCTGGAGAAGGGGGAGAAGAAGTTCCTCATCGACTTCAGCCAGACCGGGTACATCGACAGCTCAGGGTTGGGTGTTCTCGTCTCGCTGTCGAAGAAGATCCGCGAGCAGGGCGGAGAGCTGCGGCTCGCGAATCTCAACGACGACCTGAAGACGCTGTTCGAGCTGACGAAGCTCGACACGCTCTTCCAGATCGCAGACACGCGGGAGCGTGCCCTCGAGAGCTTCTGAGGGTCGCACAGGGTTCGACCAACGGGCGCAGCGCGGCGGTAGTCGTCGTGCTGCGCCCGAACCGTGAATGGGGTCCATGACCGACTACCCGTCCCGCGGCGAGGACGCCGCGCCCCTCGGCGAGCTCCGGATCGCGCTCGAGGTCTCCATCCCGAGCGACGTGCGCTACATCGAGCGCGTCGTCGAGATCGTGCGCTCGCAGTGCATGGCGGTGCTCTTCGCGCCCCGGCACTGCGCCCTCAACGTCCCCGTCGCGCTCAGCGAGGCGCTGAGCAACGCGATCCTCTACGGCAACGGCGAGGACCCCGGCAAGCAGGTCCGCGTCCGCGCCCAGGTCGACGACGAGCAGCTCATCCTCGAGGTGGCCGACGAGGGGGGCGGCTTCGACCTCGAGGAGGAGACGAACGATCCGACCCAGCTCGAGAACATCGAGCGCGAGGACGGGCGCGGGCTGTTCCTCATGCAGCAGCTGATGGACCGGGTCGAGCGCTTCGACGACCACGGCAACGTCATCAGGCTGATCCTGAAGCGCGGCCCCTGACGGAATGAAGGAGCTCGACGTCGTCCTCGCGGCCTTCCGGGAAGCGACCGGATGCGAGGCCGCGGTCTGGCTCGAGGGGCCCAACGGGCGCCTCGTCGCC
>DATAIN010000351.1:0-6454 GCA_036262635.1 Gemmatimonadaceae bacterium
AGCTGCGCCTTCACGATCTCGGTGATCATGTCCGCGAGCCGGGCCTGCTGCAGCTGGAAGCCGCCGATCGGCTTGCCGAACATGACGCGGTTCTTCGAGTAGGCGAGGGCTTCCTCGTAGCAGCCGATGGCCGCGCCTAACGCGCCCCAGGAGATGCCGTAGCGTGCCTGCGTGAGGCACATGAGGGGGCTCTTCAACCCTCCGCTCTTCGGGAGGAGCGCGGTCGCGGGGACGTGGACGTCGTCGAGGACGAGCTCACTCGTGTCCGACGCGCGGAGCGAGAGCTTTCCCTTCTGGTCCTTCGCGGTGAAGCCCTTCGCGTCGGTGGGGACGATGAAGCCGCGGATGGAGCGCGCGTCGGCGTCGCCGTTGGTCTTCGCCCAGACGATCGCGACCTTCGCCTGCGAGCCATTGGTGATCCACATCTTGGCGCCGTTGATCACCCAGCTCCCGTCCTTCTGCTCGCGGGCCATGGTGATCATCCCGGAGGGATTCGAGCCGTAATCAGGCTCGGTGAGCCCGAAGCAGCCGATGATCTCCCCCGACGCCATCTTCGGCAGGTAGTGGCGCTTCTGCTCCTCGCTGCCGAAGGCGTAGATGGGATACATGACGAGCGCGCCCTGGACGCTCGCGAAGGAGCGGATTCCCGAGTCGCCGCGCTCGAGCTCCTGCATGATCAGTCCGTACGCGACGTTGTTGAGCCCCGCGCATCCGTACTCCTCGGGGAGGTTGGCGCCGAGCAGCCCGAGCTCCGCCATCTTCGGGATCAGCTGCTTCGGGAATTTCCCCTGCACGTAGGCGTCGCCGATGATCGGCATGACGCTCTCGTCGACGAACCTGCGGACGCTGTCGCGAACGGCGCGCTCTTCTTCCGAGAGCGCGCTATCGATGTTGAAGAAGTCGGTGGCCACGAGGATCGGGAAAGGGTAGAGCGTGAAAGCTCACCCCCGCGGCGGGCGGATTCAAGCCGAGCGGGCGATCCGCGGCTGTGGCGCGCAGACGAGGCGTCGGGCCGACGCCTCGATCCCGACCTCGCGCGCCTTCGCGCGGAAGGTGCGCCCGTGGTCGATGACATGCCCGGTCTCGTCCTGCCACTGGTGCACCATCTCGTGGAGGAGCGTGTGCACCGCCTCCTCCCACCCGTGGCGGCGGACGTGCGAGCGGCTGATCGCGATCTCGGCGGGATCGCCCGCCGCCGTCGCGGCGGTGTAGTGGCCGAGGCGACTGCGCATCCGGCGCGAGACGCGGATGGGGACCTCACGGAGCTGTCCGCCGAAGTAGCGGTCGTTGAGCTCGCGATGCGCTTCGGCGAGACGGTTCGCGAGCGGGAGGTCGGCCGCCGCGGTGCGCTCACGCGGGGTGCCGCGCCGCGGGACGACGGGAACGTCGTGCGCCAGGATCAGCCGCTGCGCGGCGCGGCGCTCGGCGCGCGTGCGCCCCTCGAGGAAGGTGACGATCGCGCGAAGCACCGTCTCGCCGGCAGCGAGATACGCTTCGTGCACACGCAGCTCGGTCCCGCGGTAGCTGACCATCACCGCGCGGTTGCGGGTGAGGCGGATGGTGGCGATCCGTCGCAGCCCGAGGGCACGCAGCTTCGCGAGAAGCGCCTCCGCGGTCGGCGCGGGGGCGTCGAGATCGAACGCGAGCTGGGAGGGATCGTGGCGCGCGCGGCCGAAGAGACGCGTCAGCGCGTGAAGCACTTCACCGCTCCGGGAAGGAAGGCCTTTGCTTCCATCGACCAGACGTGCGTCGTGACCTCGACCTTCGACTGGTCGACGTTCAGGACGTTGAGCGACGACGGCCGGCCGCCCCGCGACCGGTTCGAGACGGTACCCGCCGTCGAGACGACGGTGCCGCGCCTGGTGTGCTCCACGTAGTGGATGGCCTCCTGATGGTCGTGCCCGCAGAGGACCGCGTCCACCTCCAGGTCGGCGAAGGCGCCGAGGACGCGGCGGGTGTTCTTCAGGCCGTGGCGCTGCGAGAGCTCGCCCTTGAGCGGGTTGTGGTGCATCACGATGATGCGCACGTCGTCCCGCGGGGACCTCGCGAACTCGGCGCGGGCGCGCTCGATCTGCGACTTGGTGAGATAGCCGATGATCGAGAGGTCGCGGAGGTTCCAGGTGAGGGTCTTCCGAGTGATGCCGTGGCAGGTGTTCAGGCCGACGAAGGTCGCGCCGGGGACGTGGAGCACCGGCTCGAGGTCGGCGGCGATGTAGGTCCGGTAGCCCTCGTAGATCTTGCTCCGGTCCCCGACGCCTAACGGGGCGTGCCACCAGCGGACATCGTGGTTGCCGGGGACGATGATGGTCCGGCTGACGCGCTGGGCATCCCGGATGAAGGAGCGCGCGCGGAGGAACTCCCCCGCGCGCGCCCGTTGCGACACGTCGCCCGAGATCGCGACGACCTCGTAGCGTTCTCGCTGGATCATCTCCTCGATCGCGTCGATCTGCTCGGGGACGGCGGGCCGCCCGAAGTGCAGGTCCGAGACGTGAAAGATCCGCATCTAGAGCGCAGCGATGATGGCGTCGGTGATCTGATCGGTGTTGGCCGTCCCACCGAGGTCGCGCGTTAGGGTCTTCCCCTGCTTGATCACCGTCGAAAGCGCCCGGCGGATCCGCTCGGCCCGCGCATTGTCGCCGATGTGATCGAGCATCATGCATGCCGCGAGGACGAGCGCTCCCGGATTCGCGATTCCCTTCCCCGCGATGTCGGGCGCGGTGCCGTGCACCGCCTCGAAGAGCGCGGCGTGCGCGCCGATGTTCGCGCCAGGCGCCAGACCGAGCCCGCCCACGAGGCCAGATATCTCGTCCGACAGGATGTCGCCGAAGAGGTTCGTCGTGACGATGACGTCGAAGGTCTCCGGCTTGAGCACCAGCTGCATCGCGCAGGCGTCGACGATGCGGTCGTCGAACTCGACGCGACCGGCGTACTCACGGGCGATGTCGCGTCCCACCTCGAGAAAGAGTCCCTGCGAGAACTTGAGGATGTTCGCCTTGTGGACGAGCGTGACCTTCTTCCGCTTGTGCGACACCGCGTACTCGAAGGCATAGCGGACGATCCGCTCGCAGCCGGCGCGGGTGATCAGCGCGACCGACTCGGCGGCGGCCTTCGGGTCGCCGGCGACGGGGACGTAGTGCTCGATCCCGACGTAGAGCCCTTCCGTGTTCTCGCGGACCAGGACGATGTCGACGTTCTCATAACGGCCGCCCGGGCGCATGGTGTAGGCGGGGCGGACGTTCGCGTAGAGATCGAAGGTCTTGCGGAGGGCGACGTTCACGGAGCGGTAGCCGCCGCCGACCGGCGTCTCGAGCGGGCCCTTGAGCGCGAGACGCGTGCGGCGGATCGACTCGAGAGTCTGCTCGGGCATCGGGTCGCCGTGCTTGGCGACGGCGGCCATTCCCGCGAGCTGCGTGTCGTAGGTGAAGTCGGCGCCCGCCGCCTCGAGGATTCGGACCGTGGCGTCGGTGATGCCGGGACCGATGCCGTCGCCGGGAATGAGAGTGACCTGTGTAGGCATGAGGTTCGGTATGAGAAGCGGCGCCCTCAGGGCGCCGCGACGAGATCGGCCAGGGCCAGCGCGACGCTCTCGAGCGCGACGTCGGAGTATCGCGGCCGCGCCGCGCCGCGCACGTCCCCCGCCCAGACGACCTTGGAGCCACGCGCGTCGAGCAGCACGACGTGCAGCACACTTCGCGCCCCGCCCTCGGCCACCGGCTCGAAGCGGAGCTCGACGGGAAAAAGGACGTAGCGCGCGTCCGTCACCGCGACGACGCCGCGCACCTGCGACGCGAGCGGCTCGCGCAGCTGATTGTCGGAAAGCATCACGCCGGTCCGCAGCCGCTCCGCGGCGAGCGAGTAGGGATCGGGGACGTAGCCGGCGTTCCGCTTCGCCGAGCGGGCGAGCGCGGGCGGGAACGTCCATTCGGTGCGGAAGCCGCGTTCGCCGAGCGAGCGCTCGATCGCGCTGTCGAGAGCGACGAGCGTCTCGCGCGGCGCACCGATCGACGCCGCCCAGCCGATGGTGTCCGCCTTGATGTAATGAACGGGAAGCACCACGACGTGCTGACCGGCGAGGCCGGCGAGAGGGCTCGCCGCGCGCGCCGGCGGCTGCTGCCGGCTGGCGGGAGTGGGCGCAGGCTTCGGACACGCCGTGAGAGTCGCCATGAACGCGACGGCGACCATTCGCCCACCGATCGACAGCAGCCTCGAACGCCTCACGCGATCTTCCCCTCGTAACGGTTCGCTTCAAGCTAACGGAGCACTGCGGGCCGCGGCAGACGCCGTTGACCGCTGCGCGCACGGGGCGCACCTTCACCCGTCCCGCCGCCCCGCCCCGACCAATGCGAAGAACTCTCTCCGTGGTGCTCTGGATCGCCGTCGCGATCGCCGGCGCCGCCGGCTTCGGCCGGCTCGCGCTGGCGCGCGGGGAGACGATCAGCGCCGCCTGGCTGCTCGTCGCCGCGCTCTCGACGTACGCGGTCGCGTACCGCTTCTACTCGAAGCTGATCGCGGCGAAGGTGTTCGCGCTCGACCCGCGGCGTCGAACGCCGGCGCAGCGACTCGACGACGGGCACGACTTCGTGCCGACGAACCGGTGGATCGTGTTCGGCCATCACTTCGCGGCGATCGCCGGGCCGGGCCCGCTCGTCGGTCCGACGCTGGCGGCGCAGTTCGGATTCCTTCCCGGCGCGCTGTGGATCATCGTCGGCGTGGCGATCGGCGGCGCGGTGCAGGACTTCGTCATCCTCGCCGCCTCGGTGCGGCGCAACGGCAAGTCGCTCGGCCAGATGGCGCGCGAGGAGATCGGCCCGGTGGCCGGGTACACGGCGCTCGTCGCGGTGCTCGGCATCATGATCGTGCTGATCGCGGTGCTCGCGCTGGTGATCGTGAACGCGCTCCGCTCGAGCCCGTGGGGGACGGTGACGATCGGGCTGACGATCCCGATCGCGATGCTCATCGGGATCTACCTGCGCTGGCTCCGTCCGGCGCGAGTTCTCGAAGCGAGCGCGATCGGCGTCGTGCTGCTCGTGGTCGCGCTGTTCGCGGGACGCTGGGTCGCCGAGCATCCGTCGCTGGCGCCGGTGTTCACGCTGAAGGGGACGACGCTCGCGCTGCTGATCATGGGGTATGGCTTCGCGGCATCGGTGCTCCCCGTATGGCTCCTCCTCGCGCCGCGCGACTATCTGTCGGCGTTCGTGAAGATCGGCGTCGTCATCGCGCTCGCGCTGGGGATCATCCTCGTCCTCCCGCCGATGCAGATGCCCGCGCTGACGCGCTTCATCGACGGGACCGGACCGGTGTTCGCCGGGAAGCTCTTCCCCTTCGCCTTCATCACGATCGCCTGCGGGGCGATCAGCGGGTTCCACGCACTGGTCGCGAGCGGGACGACGCCGAAGCTGCTCGACCGGGAGCCCGACGCGCGGATGGTGGGCTACGGGGCGATGCTGGTCGAGAGCTTCGTCGCGGTGATGGCGCTGATCGCGGCGTGCGTGCTTACCCCGGGAGTCTACTTCGCGATCAACGCCCCGCCGGCGGCGCTCGGCACGACGGTGGAGAGCGCGGCCCGGGCGATCCAGCAGTGGGGCTTCACCGTCTCGCCGCAGGAGCTGACCGCGCTCGCCGCGCAGGTCGGGGAGAAGTCGCTGCTTTCGCGGGTCGGCGGGGCGCCGAGCCTGGCGGTGGGGATGGCGCACCTCTTCTCGCGCGCGTTAGGCGGCGGGGCGATGGCGCTCTGGTACCACTTCGCCATCATGTTCGAGGCGCTCTTCATCCTGACGACGCTCGACGCGGGGACGCGCGTCGGGCGGTTCATGCTCCAGGACATCGTGAAGCACGTCTGGGCGCCGCTCGGCCGGCCGTCGTGGTATCCGGGGGTCGTGATCACGAGCGGGATCTTCGTCGGGATGTGGGGCTACTTTCTCTACCAGGGCGTGCTCGACCCGCTCGGCGGGATCAACTCGCTCTGGCCGCTGTTCGGGATCTCGAACCAGCTCCTCGCCGCGGTCGCGCTGTGCGTCGGGACGACGGTGATCATGAAGATGGGTCGCGCGCGGTGGGCATGGATCACCCTCGCGCCGCTCGCCTGGCTCGCGGTCGTGACGCTCACCGCCGGGTGGCAGAAGCTCTTCTCCCCCGACCCGACGTTAGGCTTCCTCGCCAAGGCGAACGCCCTCGCGGCGGGGCTGGCGGCGGGAACGCTTCCCGCCGGGCGCACCGCGGCGGAGGTGCAGCGAATGATCTTCAACGAGCGGCTCGACGCCGCCGTCGCCGCGTTCTTCCTGCTCTCCGTGGTGGTGATCCTCGCCGACTCGGCGCGCGAGTGGCTGCGCGTCGCGCGCGGATCGGCACCGCTCCGCAGCACCGAGACTCCTCCCGAATTCGACTCCGCCGCCGCGTACGTGGGCGGCGACTGAGACCACTGATGCCGATGATCCAGCTTCGTTCGCGCTCCTGC
>DATAIN010000352.1:0-1770 GCA_036262635.1 Gemmatimonadaceae bacterium
TAAGATGCACGGCACCGCTGGTTGGATGACGGCACACCATCCGCGTCACCGCCCGCCGCTCGTGCCCCGTGCACCGAATGCGGTGTCGTTCACCGTGAATCTCGTACTCGCGCTTCCCGTGCATCGCTGTTTCGAAGAACCTGTGCATCGCAACTTCGAAAAGGCCGTGCATCGAAGCTGCGAAACCAGCGCGCATCACAGTGTCGAAGCCGGTGCGCCAATCGTCATTGCGGTATGCACTCGATTTCCTCGCCCATCCTCGTCACCCGCGACATCCGGCTGAGCGAGGTCCTCGCCGCCCTGTCCCGAGCGCTCGACCTCACCGAAGGGCAGGCGCTCGGTCACAGCGTGCGAACGTGCATGATCGGGATGAGGCTGGGGAGCGAGATCGGGCTCGAGGAGGAAGCACGCACCGCGTTGTACTACGGGCTGCTGCTCAAGGACGCTGGATGCTCGAGCAACGCGGCGAGAATGAGTGCGATGTTCGGGACCGACGACCGCGTCGTCAAGCCGGCGATGAAGCTCGTCGACTGGCACGACCGCATGCGGCTCGCGGTGCGGACCGCGGTTACCGTCGGGCAGGGGCAATCGATCGGGAAGCGGCTCTCCTACTTTCTCGGCATCGCGCGGACTCCGAACATGACGCGCGAGATCATGCAGATCCGCTGCGATCGCGGCGCGGAGATCGCGCTCGGACTCGGCTTTCCCGAGGCGACCGCGAACACCATCCGCTCGCTCGACGAGCACTGGAACGGGCAGGGATACCCGAAGGGATTGCGCGGGGACGCCATCCCGCTGCTGGCGCGGATCGCGAACCTGGCGCAGGTCGTCGATGTGCACGTCCGCGAGCAGGGGGTTAAAGCGGGAATGCGCGTCGCGCGGCAACGGGGCGGAACGTGGTTCGATCCCGCGCTCGTGAAGCGGCTCGTCTCGTGGGAGCGAGATGTCGACTGGTGGCGGGAGCTCGACGACCCCGAGCTGGCGCAGCGCGTGATCGGCATCGAGCCCACGCTCGACCCGCGCCGCCTCGCCGAGGAGGATCTCGACACCGTCGCCCGATCGTTCGCCGACATCATCGACGCGAAGAGCCCGTACACCTTCCGCCATTCGTCGAACGTCGCCGACTTCGCCGTGGGGATCGGTGAGCAGCTCGGCTTCGATCCCGGCACCCAGCGCCGCCTCCGTCGTGCCGGCCTGCTGCACGACATCGGGAAGCTCGGCGTGTCGAACCGGATTCTCGACAAGCCGGGAAAGCTGACGGCGGAGGAGCGCGTCGAGATCGAGCGGCATCCCCTCTACACATGGGAGATCCTGCTCCGCGTCCCCGCCTTCGCCGACTTCGCCTGGACCGCAGCGCTGCACCACGAGAAGCTCGACGGCTCGGGCTATCCGTGGAAGATCGACGGCCGCGGGCTCGACATGCCGGCCCGTGTGCTCGCCGTCGCCGACATGTACGAGGCGCTCGTCGCCGACCGGCCGTACCGCGCGGGGATGACCCCCGCCGACGCGTTAGGCATCCTCCGCCGCGAAGCGGAGGCGAAGCTCTGTCGCGACGCCGTCGGCGCGCTGGAGTCGCTGCTCAGCCTCTGACAGTCGCCGTTGCCCTCTCGTCTCTCATCGCCTTGTCATCGCCCGCACGGCGCTACGCCGGCTCGAGGATCTCGCTGGCGTCGATGTTGTCGTAGATGGTGCCGAGCCACTTGAAGAGGAACCAGAGCTCGACGCCGATGGCCGCGACGAAGGCGCTGAGGGCGATCGCGACGCGGGCGG
>DATAIN010000353.1:0-1580 GCA_036262635.1 Gemmatimonadaceae bacterium
GCCGCCTGGAGGAGGAGTTCGCGCGTACGACGGAATGGCTGCAGCGCATCCGTCGCACGACCGAGCTGCTCACCGACGCGCCGGTGCTCCGCGCGGCGATCGCCGTCCGCAACCCGTATGTCGACGTGCTCTCGGTGCTCCAGATCGCGCTGCTCGCGCGCAAGCGGAAGGAAGGCGAGGAGTCCGCCGACGCGGAGGGGGTGACCGAGGCCCTGGCGACGACGCTCAACGGAGTCGCGCAGGGATTACGTAATACAGGGTAGGGGAACCGGCGATCTCCCGATGGTGTTGATCCTTCACGCGGGATAACCTGCGCACGGTCGCGGGATTCAATTCACCGAACAGCAATGCAAGCCTCCGGGGAGCGGACCGTCACCGAGCGCAAGCGGGTCGTGCTCGTCGGAGATCATGACGGCGACAGCAGAACGATCCTCTCGGAGGCGTTCGAGAGAGCCGGCTACGAGGTGGATGTCGCGGCCGATGGCGACGGGTTGCTGCGCGAAGCCGCGACGAAGCCCGTGGATCTCGTGATCGCGGAGCTCTATCTCCCCTGCGCGACCGGCCGCTGCGCGGTGCGCTGCCTGAAGCAGGACGAGAAGCTGCGGCACATCCCCGTCATCGTGTTCACCACGCGTGTGCTCGACGACGACGAGCGCTGGGCGCGCGAGTCGGGGGTGGAGCGGTTCATCCGCAAGCCCGCGTCGCTGCGCGCCCTGGTCGCCGTGGCGCGGGAGCTGATCGCCGCCCAGCCGGCCCGCGCCGACTGATCGCGCCTAACGGCGCGCCGGCTCCGTCCGCCAGAAGTCGATCCCGCCCGCCTGCTGGCCGACGTCCACCGTCGCCACCTTCGCGAGCGCGCGGAGGTCGATCACGTCCACCGTCCCCGGCATCGAGCCGATGCCCTCGTCGGTGACGAAGGCGTACCGATCGTCGCTCGAGATCGTGACCCCGCTCGGCAGGCGGCGCGTCGTCGGGACGCGGGCGAGCTCCTTCCCCGTCGCGGCGTCGAAGACGGACACCGACTGGGCGCGCTTGTTGGTCGCCACGATGAGCCGCCCGTCGTGGGACCCCGCGAGATTGTAGATCCCGTCGCCGGCCGGGACGCGGCGGACGAGCTTCCACTCGCCGACGTCCACCTGCACCAGCTCGTTCGACTTGTTGCACGCCACGAACACCGAGCGGCCGTCGGTGCTCGGCTGCGCCCAGGTCGGCGAACAGGTGGGCGTCATCGCCATCGGCATCGCGTCGCCCATCGCAGCCGGCGCGCCCGCCATCCCGTGCTCCATTCCGCGCGCGACGATGAAGTGCCGCGCCACGCCCAGCTTCTGCGCGTCGATCTCGACGAGCGCGTCGTTCATCATGCACGCCGAGTAGTGGCGCGACCCGTCGGGGCTGAGCCGCGAACCGTGCGGCATGACGCAGGTGGGGATCCGCGCCACCTCGACCATGTCGGGGCCGTAGACCACGGAGACCGACGACGGGACCATCGCGCCATGGAGGTTGAAGTTCACCGTCCAGGCGTAGGCGCCGTTGGGCGAGACCTGCACCGTCGCCGGAAAGGGCCCGAGCTCGACACGGCC
>DATAIN010000354.1:0-1626 GCA_036262635.1 Gemmatimonadaceae bacterium
GTGGCGATCGAGTCCGGGGAGTGCCTCGCCCTCTTCGGACCGAACGGAGCGGGGAAGACGACGCTGCTGCGGCTTCTCGCGGGACTGCTGCGCCCCACCTCCGGCGCGGCGCGCGTCGATGGCGTTCAACTTCCGGGGGGAGCACGTGCCCGGGCGACGGTCGGGCTGATCTCGCACCAGACGATGCTCTACCCGGCGCTCACCGCACTCGAGAACGTCGTATTCGCGGCGAGGCTGCACGGGGTACCGGACGCCGACGCGGCGGCGCGACGCGCGCTCGAGCGCACCGGCGTCGCCGATCGCGCCGACACGCCGGTGCGCGCGCTCTCGCGCGGGCTGCAGCAGCGTGTGACCGTCGCGCGCGCGCTGGTGCACGAGCCGCGCGTCCTCCTCCTCGACGAGCCGTTCACGGGACTCGACGACGCCGGCTCGACGACGCTCACCGACACGCTCGCCGAGCTGGCACGCGAGGGGGCGGCGCTGCTCCTCGTCACGCACGACGTCCGCGAGGGCCTCGCGCTCGCGACCCACGTCGCGGTGATGCGCCGCGGCGCGCTCGTCCTGCACGAGCCGCGCATCGCGAGCGGGGAGCCTGACGCATTCACCCTCCGCTACCGGGCGCTGGTGGCGTCGTGAGCGCGGACCTCGTCACGGGAGACCCGACCGACGCGACGCCGAGCGTGGAGCATCCCACGGGTCCACGCTTCGAGGCGCCGGGGTTCGTCGCCGCCGCGCTCCTGATCGCGCGGAAGGACATGATCGTCGAGCTGCGCACGCGAACCGCGCTGCTCGCCGCGCTCGCGCTGTCACTGCTCGCGATCGTGATCTTCAACTTCGCGTGGGATCCGACCGCGGTCGCGGCGATCGATCTCGCGCCCGGACTGCTCTGGGTGATCTTCACCTTCTCGGGACTCCTCGGGCTGCATCGCGCCTTCGGCGTCGAGCAGGCGGACCGCGCGATGGACGTGCTGCTCGGCGCACCGATCCCGCGCGCCGCGATCTACACCGGGAAGGCGCTCGGCAACCTCGTGCTCGTGCTGCTCGTGCAGGCGATCTCGATTCCCGCGGCGCTCATCGTCTACAACGTCGGGGTCGCGCACATCATCCTGCCCCTGGCCGGGATCGCGTTCCTCGCGGCGATCGGGCTGGTGGCGGTGGGGACGCTCTTCGGCGCGATGACGACGAGCACCCGCGCCTCCGAGCTTCTGCTCCCGGTGCTCGCGCTCCCGTTCTTCGTTCCGGTGGTCACGACCGCCGCGCAGGCGACGGCGAGAGTCATGGCCGGCCGCCCGGGAGCCGAGACGCTCGGCTGGCTGAAGCTCCTCGCCGCGTACGATCTGATCTTCGCCGTAGCCTGCGCGGCGGCGTATACAGTCATCGCCGACGAGTAGGCGGGTTGATGCACGCTCAGGCGAACGAGCGATGCTCGATGCGCGATGCTGATACACGATGGGCGATGCACGAACGGGCAGGGCCTTTTCGTGCATCATGCATCGCCGACCAGCATCGTGCATCGCGCATCGCCGGTTCGCGTGAGCGTGCATCCCCACGCATCGATTCGATGACGGCGCCCGCCGGCGCGCGGCTAGTTTCGCGCCATGGCTACTCCCTCCGAGAAGAAAGCCC
>DATAIN010000355.1:0-4969 GCA_036262635.1 Gemmatimonadaceae bacterium
CAGGTCATCGACGCGGTCGCGCCCTCCAACGCGTCCGTCCTCATCCTCGGCGAGTCGGGCACGGGCAAGGAGCTCGTCGCCCGCGCGGTCCACACGAAGAGCGACCGGGCCAAGGGTCCCTTCTTCGCGCTCAACTGCGCCGCGCTTCCCAAGGAGATCCTCGAGAACGAGCTGTTCGGCCACGAGAAGGGCGCGTTCACCGGCTCGACGAATGAGAAGCCCGGCGCCTTCGAGATGGCGAGCGGGGGAACGATCTTCCTCGACGAGGTCGCGGAGATGTCCCCGGACATCCAGGTGAAGCTCCTCCGTGCCCTCGAGACGCGGCAGGTGCGGCGGCTCGGCGGCAAGAAGGAGATCAACGTCGACATCCGCATCGTCGCCGCGACGAACAAGAATCTCCAGAAGGCGATCGCCGACGGCGAGCTGCGCGAGGACCTCTACTACCGCCTCGCGGTGGTCGAGATCTTCCTCCCGCCGCTGCGCGAGCGCGCGGGCGACATCCAGCTGCTCGCGAAGGAGTTCCTGGCCCGCTTCGCCCAGGAGAACGGGAAGCAGATCGAGTCGTTCGACGACGCGGCGTGGAACTGGATCCTCACCTATCACTGGCCGGGGAACGTCCGCGAGCTGAAGAACGCGCTCGAGCGGGCGGTGATCATGGCGCGCGGGAGCATCATCGGGCCCGCCGACGTGATCCCGCGCCATCTGCGCAACTCGGCGGAGATGCCCGCGCTCACCATCGAGGTAGGCAACACCACGGTGGCCGAAGCGCGGAAGCAGCTCGTCCTGCGCACGCTGGCGACGACCGGGGGCGACATGGAGCGCACGGCGAAGGTCCTCGGCCTCGGTCTCGCCGAGGTCCAGGCCGAGCTCGCGCACCTGCTGGGGCGGAATGGCGCGGGGATGAATGGGTCGGGTGGTGCGGACCATGCTTCGGCTCGGAAGCCGGCGGCGGCCGCGCCCCCGGCGAAGAAGGCGGCACCGACGAAGGGCAAGAAGCGCTGAGCGGCGCGCCGGTTGCACTGTCAGCCGGCGAGTCGAGGGAACTACCGGGCACCGAGAGGAGACGCAGGGATGCGCGACGACGATTACGAGTTTGACGACGGCGAGCCTTACGTGGTGATCGAGCGCCAGTCGGCGGGGGTGGGGTCGTTCCTGCTCGGCGCGGCGATCGGTGCCGGTATCGCGCTCCTCTTCGCGCCGAAGAGCGGCGTCGAGACGCGGCGTGAGATCAAGCGGAGCGCGACTCGCGTCAAGCGCGCCGCGCAGAACGCCGCGAGCGACGCTGCGTCGCGCGTCAACGAGACCTTCCAGGAAGCGCGGCGGCAGGTGGAGGAGCGCATCGACGCGGCGCGCCAGGCGATCGAGCTGAAGAAGAATCAGGTGCAGCGCGCGATGGACGCGGGCCGCGACGCGGCGCGTGAGGCTCGGATCGACCTCGAGGAGCGGCTCGCACAGACGAAGGCCGCGTACAGCGCGGGCGCCGACGTGGCGCGCGACGCTCGGGAGGATCGCGCGGCGGCACGCGCGGCGCGGATGCAGCGCGCCCGCTCGACGACTGCGTCGAGCGTCGGTCCCGACGACGACCCGGACGCCGTCTGAGCGCGTGAGGATGGCGCGGACAGTCGCGCAGGGCTAGGTTCGCCCGCGCATGCCGCGCCGTCCCCTCCACATCCGCTTCTACTGGAGCGCTCGCGACTACGCGAAGCGCGTGTGGGACAACAGCGGGGAAGACAACATCTTCTTCCTCGCCGGCGGCATCGCCTTCAATCTCCTCCTCGCCGCCGTTCCCTTCCTGCTCCTTCTCGTCGTCGGGATGGCGACGATCCTCCACCAGCCGACCTCCGCGTCGTCGGCGGAGATCAACGCGCTGCTCGACAAGGTGATGCCTCCGCATCCCGAATCGACCGCGTCCCCGATCCACGGCCTGCTCGACGACATCATCCAGTCGCGCGGCGCAATCCGGCTCTGGAGCGCGATCGGCTTCGTCTGGTTCTCGACGCGGCTCTTCGGGTCGCTGCGCAGCGTGCTCGCCGACGTCTTCGACATCGAACAGGACCGGGGCATCATCGACGGGAAGCTGTTCGACATCAAGATCACGATCATCGCGACGCTGCTGCTCGTCGGGTACACGGGGCTGAACGCCTATCTCGCCGTCGCCACCACGCGCGGCTTCCAGGTGCTGACGACGTACGGGGTGCGCACCGAGGTGATGGGGCAGCTCGAGTACTGGCTCGGCCGCGCGCTCGCCTTCGTGTTCATCACGACGATGTTCTTCGCGCTCTACAAGTTTCTCCCGAACCGGCGCATCCGCTGGCAGACCGCGCTCGTCGCCGGCGTCTTCACCAGCCTGATGTTCGAGATCGCGCGCAACGTCTTCAGCGCGTACGTCCGCTCGTTCAACCCCGGCTCGCTCTACACGGGCGCCCTGACCGCGATCGTGGTGGTCGTGATCTGGGTCTACTATGCGGCGCTGATCTTCATCCTCGGCGGTGAGGTGGGGCAGGTGTTCGAGCTTCGCCGGGTGAGGCGGATGCAGAGGGAGGTGTTCACGGAGTAGCTCAGGGCCAGGGACCAGGCGTGAGGGACCGCGGTCAAAGTCGTTGCTGGCCCCTGGCCCCTGGCCCCCGGCAGTCAGAGCGGCCTGAAGGTTGCGAGGGCCTGTACGCGCACGTACACAACCCCGGAGGAATTTGTGCGCAAGACGATGATCGCCCTCACGCTCGCGGCCGCGGCGTCGATGGCAGCCTGCAAGAAGACGGGAGAAGGCGAGTATGAGGTGCAGAAGCCGGTGATCGGGACGACGACCGACACGGTGCACACGCCGTCGGTGGAAGTCGGCACCGACACGCATACGGTGACGACGCCGAAGGTCGAGGTGAAGAAGGACTCGACGAAGATCGTGACCCCGAAGGTGACGGTCAAAAAGCCGTAACAGGGCGCTCGGCGCTCGGCTGGGGGCCGGAAGCTGGAGGTTGGAAGCAGTGGGCGATCGCGTAACCGCATCCGCGGTGACGCGGTCGCTCGCTGCTTGTAGCTTTCTGCCTCCGCGCTTCCCGACTTCCCTCCGCGCCTCGCCCCATGCAGCAGCCGATCGATCTCCGCTCCGACACCGTCACCCGTCCCACAGCGGCGATGCGTCGCGCGATGGCGGAGGCGGAGGTAGGCGACGACGTCCTCGACGGCGATCCGACGGTGCGCGCGCTCGAGGAGCGCGTCGCGTCGCTGCTCGGAAAGGAGCGCGCGCTGTTCTTCCCGAGCGGCACGATGGCGAACCAGACGGGCGTCTGGCTGCTCTCGCGCCGCGGCACCGAGATACTCGTCGACGCCGAGGCGCATCTCGTCCACTGGGAGATCGCCGGACTCGCGGGACTCTGCGGAGTCCAGCCGCGTCCATTGCGCGGCGAGGGCGCGGTATACGACGCGAAGGCGCTCCGCGAGGGGTTCCGGCCTCCCTCGCCTAACGCTCCGCAGGCGAGCCTCGTCTGCGTCGAGAACACCCACAACGGCGCCGGCGGCAAGGTCACCTCGCTCGAGGAATTGCGGGCGATCCGCGCGGTCGCGCGCGAGCACGGGCTCCCGGTGCACCTGGATGGCGCGCGCCTCTGGAACGCGGCGGTGGCGACGGGAACGGACATCGCGGACTTCGCGAGCTGCGCGGACACGGTGATGGTCTCGTTCTCGAAGGGGCTGGGCGCCCCGGTGGGCGCCGCGCTCGCCGGCTCCGCCGAGGCGATGCGCGATGCGTGGCAGACGCGCAAGCGATTCGGTGGGGGGATGCGCCAGTCGGGGATCCTCGCCGCGGCGGCGTTGCACGGCATCGAGCATCACTGGCCGCGGATGCACGAGGACCACGAGCGGGCGCGCGAGCTCGCGGCCGCGGTGAACGGCGCGGGGGGCGCGCGCGTCGTCGAGCCCGACACGAACATCGTCATGATCGACCTGCCCGCGGGGATCACGGCCTCCGCGCTCAGCGCACGCTGTGCGGAGCAGGGGGTGAAGATCTCGCCATGGAACGCGTCGCGGGTGCGCGCGGTGACGCACCTGGACGTGAACCGCGAGCAGATCGCGCGCGCCGGGGAGGTGATCGGCCGCGCGCTGGAGGGGACGGCGCGCGGTTGAACTGCGGGTGCGGTGCGACTATCTTGAATGCGCTCCAGGTCCCGGAGGGCGCGAGCCCGCCAACCCCGTCAGGACCCCGCAGGTAGCAGCGGTACGTGGTGTCTTGTGTCGCTCCGTCAGGCCTGGAGTATTCGCGCGGCACGGCAAACGCTCACCCGAGCTTGCCGGCCGCGCGTTTCCTTTTCCCTCGTTGAGGCGATGAGGGAAGAGGAGCAGAATGAGGGGCAGGACTTGGAGCAGGGCCTCATTCTGCCCCTCTTCACTCATCGCCGTCCTGAAACAAGGAAATCGGGGATTCGTAGAGCGATGGTTGCTCGTCTCGTTCCCCTCCGACGGAGCCGGCTTCATGTCTCGTATTCGCTTCGCGCTCGGCGCGCTCCTCCTCGTCCTGCCAGCGGCGCTCGTGAGTCGGCCGGCGCGGGCGCAGGGACTCCCGCTCACGGTGAACGACGTGGGTATCGGGATCGGCGATGTGCCCCGGGTGGTCGGCCTTCGGATCAACTTCCGCGATCACTCCGACTTCGAGGTGCACGGCGTCAACATCACCGTCTGGACGCCGGAGGGTGATCTTCGCGGAGAGGTCACCGGCGTCGCGCTGGGGCTGCCCGCGACCGGTGCCTCGCGGATCAAGGGAGTCGCGGCGGGGATCTTCGGCGTCGGGGCCGACCGCTCGATCGACGGGATCGGCGTTGGCGGGCTCGGGATCGGCGCCGGCGGGCGGCTGAACGGGATCATGGTCGGCGGCCTGGGAATCGGCGCCGGCGGTGACGTCACCGGCATCACGTTAGGCGGGCTCGGTGTGGGAGCCGGGGGGGACGTCCAGGGCCTCGCGATCGGCGGGCTCGGAATC
>DATAIN010000356.1:0-1532 GCA_036262635.1 Gemmatimonadaceae bacterium
GAACAGCTCGCTCTCGATCAGCTCCGTCGGGATCGCCGCGCAGTTGACCTCGACGAGGGGCTTCTTCGCGCGCGGGGACTGCGAGTGGATCGCGCGCGCGACGAGCTCCTTGCCGGTGCCGTTCTCGCCCGTGACGAGCACGCGCGCCGGCGTCGGTGCCACCTTCTCGATCCGGTCGATGAGCGATTTGATCGCGTACGATGCGCCGACGATCTCGTAACGCGACTGCACCTGCGCCCGCAGGGTGTTGACCTCGTCGCGGAGCTCGAGGTGCTGCAGCGCGTTGCGCAGCGTGACGAGGATGCGGTCGGTGTCGAGCGGCTTCTCGAGGAAATCGTAGGCGCCGAGCTGGGTCGCCTCGACCGCCGTCTGGATCGTCCCGTGACCGCTGATCATCACGACGATCGCGCGCGGGTCCTGCTCGCGCAGCCTCTTCAGCGCCTCGAGTCCGTCGATCCCCGCCATCTTGACGTCCATGAAGACTAGGTCGGGACCGAATTTCCCGTACTCGGACAACGCGTCCACCGCGTTCGCCGCCTGGCGCACCTGGTAGCCCTCGTACTCGAGGAGCTGCGAGAGCGCGGCGCGGATCCCCTGCTCGTCGTCGACGATGAGGATGCGGCGGCTCATGGTGCCGTGCCCGGGGGAGTCGTCTTGTACAGCGTGACGCGGCCGTCGCCGATGCGCACGTCGGCGAGCGACGGGGGCGTCGGCACCGCGAGGGCGTCGTCGGCGATTCCCGGTGTCTTCTTGCCCTTCGTGATCTGGTTGACGAGCCGCGGGATCGCGCCGCGCGGCACGCTGAACTCGCGGAGCTTCACGTCGCGCAGCCGGAACTCGCTCAGTCCCGGACGCACCACGCGGAAGCCGCCGCCGAGGGAGACCCGCTCGCGATCGTTCAGCAGCCCGGCGAGGGGCCCGAGCACGCCGGACCGCGCGATCTCCTTCGTCGGGACGATGGCGCGCACGTACAGCACGTCGCCGATGACGGCCGCCTCGACGCTGTCGGTGCCCGCCGGGAAGGCGCCGCCGGCCGCTTGCACGACGTACGACGCGATCTCGTCCGGGGAGAGGTTGGCGTACACGGGGCCGCGCGCCGACGACAGCCCGTCGATCGCGCGCTTGCCGCGCGCCGCTGCCTGCGGGGACAGCGGCTGCCACACGCGCTCGGCCGTGGGCGCGACGCGGTCCGAGCGGCCGCTGCCCCGCCGAACGAGGTGCATCCACCGGTCCTGCGTGATCCAGAGCCCGATCGCGATGGCGACGACGACGACCAGACAGCCCACCCGACGCAGACAGCCCATCGCTCAGCATCCTCCCAGTGGTGCCGCGTGTACGCGGCGATAGCCTGCCCCGCCCGCTCCGGCCCGGCTCTCCAGCAAGCCGAGCGCCCGCACTTCGTCCGCCGCCGCGTAAGCTACCCGCCGCGCGGCACGCGCCAACGGCTTCACCCGCTCCTCGGCGAGCCGGGTCCGCACGCGCGCGAGGGTGATGTGCGGCCGGAAGGGCCGGCCCTCCAGCTCGAAGCCCGC
>DATAIN010000357.1:0-2340 GCA_036262635.1 Gemmatimonadaceae bacterium
CCTTCACGATCGGGCCGCCGATCGAGAACGCGTATTGCGATTGCTCGAATCTGTTGATGTAGGGCTGTGAGCGCGTCAGACCCTGGTTGCGCGTCAGGCCGAGCGCCGAGCCGTGAAACTGGTTCGTACCGCTCTTCGTGACCGCGTTGACGAGCAGACCGGCGAAGTTGCCCTGACGGACGTCGAAGGGCGTGAGGAGCACCTGGTACTCCTTCACCGCCTCGAGGCCGATCGACTTGCCGCTCGCCTGACCGCCGGGCTGACCGGTCGAGCCGAGGCCGAAGAGATCGGCCTCGGTGGCACCGTCGATCTGGATGTTGTTGTACCGGTTGTTCGTCCCGCCGCCGGAGAGGCCGGGGCCCGCGCTCGAGACCTGCGGCGTGAGCGCGACGAAGTCGGTGAAGTTGCGGTTGAGCGTCGGGAGCCGGCGCAGTGCGCTGTCGCTCACCGTCGTCTGCACGCCCGTGCGCGTCGGCGTGATGATCGCATCGCGGGTCGCGACGGTCGTCACCTCGCTCAGCACCGCGGCCTGGGTCGTGAGGGCGAAGTCCGCCCGGCTCGCCTGGCTGAGCGACACCGTGACGGTGCGCGTCTGCGCCGCGAAGCCGATCCGGCGCGCGGTGACGTCGTAGGCGCCAACCTCGAGGCCGGACACCGTGTAGCGTCCCGACGCGTTGGTCCGGACGCCGCGCGAGAGTCCTGTCTCGCGGCTGAGCACCTGGATCTGGACGTCCTCGAGAGGCTGGGATCCGTCCCCGGTGATCGTCCCCGTGATCGTCCCCGTGGTCACCTGCGCGCGAGCCACGCTCGGCGCGACTCCCGCGAGCCCGAGCAGCAGGCCGGCGAGGATTGCGAATGAACGACGAGATTGCATGTAGGGTCTCTCCGCTGAGTAAGCGAGACGGCGCATCACGACTGGCTCCCGCGGCTGACAGGCTGCGGACCGGTGGTGCGATCGAGCGTTTCGTCGGGCCCGCACTGCGGCGCGGATGCGGCGGCCTCGGGCGCCCCCAAGCTACGCCGGGGAGGGGCGCCGGGCAATAGAACTCGGCCGCCGTGACCTGGCCGTTGCCAGACTAGCTCCGCGACGCCCCTCGACCGCGCGCGACCGTCAGATAGTAGACCGGAATCCCCACCAGCACGATCCCGAACACCACCAGTGTCGGCATCCGGCTCGACGGATCGATCGTCGCGTTGACCAGCAGGAACACCGTCGCGAGCACGAACAGCGCGGGGACGATCGGATAGAGCGGGACGCGGTACGGCGCGTCGTAGTCGGCGCGCTTCCGCAGCACGAAGATCGACGCGACTCCCAGCGCATAGAAGGGCACGATCGCCGTGACGAAGGCGTCGGCGAGCTGCTCGAAGGTCCTGAGCAGAACGAACACGATCCCCAGCGCCGCGGTGAGCGCGATCGCGACGTACGGCGTCTCGAAGCGCGGGTGCACCTTCGCCACCGGCCGGAAGAACAGCCCGTCGTCCGCCATCGCGAAGAAGATCCGCGGCGCGGTGAGCAGCGACCCGTTCAGCGTCCCGAAGGTCGAGAGCATCACAGTCGTCGCGACGAAGACAACGCCCGCCGGCCCGATCACCCGCGACGCCACGTCGGCGGCGACCAGCGGCGAGCGGCTGATCTCGTCGACCGACATCACCGAGAGATACGCGACGTTCGCGAGCAGGTAGATCGCGATCACCGCGAGCGTCCCGATGATGAGCGCGCGCGGCAGCGTCCGCCGCGGGTCCTTCACTTCACCCGCGACGAAGCTGAGGTCCGCCCACCCGTCGAACGCCCAGAGGACGCCGACCAGCGCGAGGCCGAAGGGGGCGATCGAGAAGCTTCCCGGCGGGTTCGCCGGCGTGAAGCGTCCCCCGGTGCTCGGCAGCCCCACGGCGAGCGCGACGACGACGATGACCACGAGCCCCGCGTACTTCGCGATCGTCGTCAGGTTCTGCACGAGCGCTCCCCAGCGCACGCCCACGTAGTTGAACGTCGCCGTCAGCGCGATCGCGACCGCGGCGATGTAGTGCACCTGCGTCGCGTACGGCTCCTTCGCCGGATCGTGGCCGAGGAAGCGGAGGAAGTACGCCGCGAAGGTGCTCGACACCGCGCCGAGCGACGCCGCGCGGATGACGACGAGCTCCGACCACCCGAAGAGGAACGCCGGCAGCTTGCCCCACCCCTCGCGGATGTACGCGTACAGCCCCCCGGTGCGCGGATACGCCCCCGCCACCTCGGCGAGCGAGAGCGCGCCACAGAGCGCGAAGAGTCCCCCCATCGCCCAGACGGAGAGCATCGGCAGTGGACCGGGCAGTTTCTGCGCGATCCCGGCGGGGGAGCGG
>DATAIN010000358.1:0-1868 GCA_036262635.1 Gemmatimonadaceae bacterium
GCCGGCCGTGCTGTTCGCGGCCGGCGCGTGCGCGACGCGGAGCGACATCCAGGTCGTGCAGAACGACCTGCGCGTCATGCGGATGGAGCAGCTGCAGGCCGACTCGGTCCGCCGCGCGCAGGTCGACGCGGCGCTGGCCGCTGTCACGCGCGTCATCGACACGCTGCGCGTGATGCACGCGCAGATCGCGAAGTTCCAGGGCGACGTGCGGGGCGAGCTCTACGCGCTCGGCCAGCAGGTGATCCAGGTCCAGGAGCTGAGCGGCCAGAGCCAGCGCCGGCTCCAGGAGCTGCGCGCATCGCTCGAGCAACGCTCCCAGGAGATGCAGGCCGCGCCTAACGTCGCGCCCCCGACGCCGGCGCAGGGAAGCGGCGGGGCGGCGCAGCAAACACCGACGCAGCAGACACCGGCGCAGGCCGCCCCCACGACGCCGCGCACGACGACGCCTTCGGCCGCGAACGCGGCTCCCACGGGATCGCAGCCCGCCGCGCAGCCCGCCGCGCAGCCCGCGGCACCCCCGGGTCCCGGTCCCAACCAGCTCTTCCAGCTCGCCCTCGACCAGCTGCGCCGCGGCAGCGCGGTAGCGGCGCGGTCGGGGTTCCAGGACCTGCTGCGGCAGTACCCGGCGGCAGACGTCGCGCCCGAGGCGCAGTTCTACATCGCCCAGTCGTACGAGACGGAAGGGAGCATCGCCCAGGCCGATTCGGCGTACGCGACCGTCGTCTCGAAGTACCCGCAGTCGTCGCGCGCACCCACGGCGCTCTACAAGCGCGCGCTCGCCCTCCAGCAGCAGGGGAAGGTTCAGGCGGCGCGGGCCGCGCTCGACAAGGTCATTCGCGACTACCCGCGCTCCGACGAAGCCGTCCTCGCTCGCGACCGGCTCCGCACTCTCAGGTAGCACTCGCGTGGCGCGGCGCGGCACTACGGAGATGCCCTTCCTCGACCACCTCGAGGAGCTCCGCTGGCGCATCCTCTGGTCGCTGCTCGCGCTCGTCGTCGGCGTAGGCGTCGCATTCTTCCTTGCCGTCAAGTTCGACGCGATCGCGCTGCTCGCCCGCCCGATTGCGCCGCTGCTCGAGGGACACAAGCTCGTCTACACGCACCCGACCGACGCCTTCAGCGTCACGCTCAGCGCATCGGTCTGGCTCGGCGTTGCCTTTGCGTTCCCCGTCATCGGGTACAACGTCTGGGCGTTCGTTGCCCCCGCGCTCTACAACCACGAGAAGCGCGTCGTGCTGCCGCTCCTGATCGGCGCGGTCGTGCTCTTCCTGGCCGGCGTTGCGCTCGCGTACTTCGTCGTGGTGCCTCTGACGCTGCGCTTCCTGCTCACCTTCCAGGTCGCCTCGCTCGATCCGATGATCACGGTGCAGGACTACTTCAGCTTCGTGATCAGCCTCGCCGTCTCGTTCGGCCTCGCCTTCGAGCTCCCGATCGCGATCGTGCTCCTCACGATGCTCGGGCTGGTGACGCCACACTTTCTCCGGAAGTTCAGGAGACATGCGGCGGTGCTGTGCGTGGTCCTCGGCGCTTTCCTCTCCCCCGGCGACGCGGTGACGTCGACGGTCGCGATGGCGGGACCGCTCTACCTGCTCTTCGAGATGAGCATCTGGCTCTCGCACCTCGTTTACACGCGCCGCGAGGCACGCGAGCGGCGGGAGGCGGACGCCGTGGCGGCGGGGGGAGCGGCGTGAGGCGCATCCTCACGGCGCTGCTGCTCGCGCTCGCGCCGGCGCTGGCCACGGCGCAGGTGCGGCCGGGCACGACCCCGCCTCGCCAGCCCGCGCGCGGGATCCAGCAGAATCGCGGCGCGCAGGACACCGTCCGCACGCCCCGCGACACGACGGGCGGGCAGCGACCGCTCGTCGAGT
>DATAIN010000359.1:0-8253 GCA_036262635.1 Gemmatimonadaceae bacterium
CACGGAGCGTTCCGTGAACGCGCAACCCTCCGTGCACCAGAGCCGGAACTGAGTGGGGCACGCCACGGGAGAGCATCCCCCCCGGTGTGCCCCCTCGGTTCGTCCGGGCTCGTGGCGCGAGGCGCCTTTACCGCTTGCCCCAAAATCACAGCCACCATGCTCGTGGCATGAGGAGCCCTCTGAGGCGGCGACCCCTCGGTGCCCTCCGTGGTCCTCGCCCGCAGTTCTCTGTGATTGCTTGAGCCAAAGGGCCCGGGCGCACCGAAGCACGCCCCGTCAGAGCCTCACAGTCCTCCCCGCCCCCGACTAGACTCCACGTCACGACCCGACCCTTCACTCCTCCATGACTCGACTCCCTCTCTCCCTCCTCCCCGCCGCGCTGGTCGCGGTCTCCTCCCTCCACGCGCAGACCTCCGCGAGCGCGGTGAAGAACGGTCCCGATCCGCGCGTCGGGCTCGCGACCGGCTGGAACGATGCCGGCGAAGCGATTCGCAATCTCACCCTCGTCTCGCACACCGCGCGGCCGACGAACTTCGTGAACCCGGAGAAGATGGGCGACTTCGGCTTCGCGAACTCCGACCTCGCGTTCCGCGGCAGCTACGTCTTCCAGGGCAACTACAACGGCTTCCAGGTCTGGGACATCTCGAAGCCCGCGTCCCCCGCGCTGCGCGCGTCGCTCATCTGCACCGGCGGCCAGGGCGACGTGTCGGTCTATCGCAATCTGCTCTTCATGTCCGTCGAGGAGACGCGCGGCCGGCTCGATTGCGGGGCGCAGGGCGTCACCGACACGGTGAGCGCCGATCGCTTCCGCGGCGTGCGCATCTTCGACATCACCGACGTCGATCACCCGAAGCAGGTCGCGAGCATCCAGAGCTGCCGCGGGTCGCACACGCACACCATCGTCACCGATCCGAAGGACACGGCGAACATCTACGTCTATCTCCAGGGGACGAGCCGGGTCCGTCCCGCGGGTGAGCTCGCGGGGTGCTCGGGACGTCCGGCGGCGGAGGATCCGAACACCTCCCTCTTCCGGATCGAGGTGATCCAGGTGCCGCTCGCCGCGCCGCAGAACGCGAAGATCGTGAGCATGCCGCGCATCTTCGCCGACTCGGCGGGGAACATCGCCGGACTCTGGAAGGGGGGCGCGCACGGCGAGGGGACGCAGAGCACGGCGGAGACCAATCGCTGCCACGACATCACCGTCTATCCCGAGCTCGGACTCGCCGCGGGCGCGTGCTCGGGGAACGGGATCCTGCTCGACATCCGCGACGTCGCGAACCCGAAGCGAATCGCCGAGGTGAGCGATCCGAACTTCGCCTTCTGGCACTCGGCGACCTTCAACAACGACGGGACGAAGGTGCTCTTCACCGACGAGTGGGGCGGCGGGACGCAGCCACGCTGTCAGGCGACCGATCGCTCACTGTGGGGCGCCGACGCGATCTTCACGCTCACCGATCGCAAGCTGACCCCCGCCGGCTACTTCAAGCTCCCCGCGCCGCAGACCGACAAGGAGAACTGCGTCGCTCACAACGGCTCGCTCATCCCGGTGCCGGGTCGCGACATCATGGTGCAGGCGTGGTATCAGGGCGGGATCTCCGTGTTCGACTTCACCGACGCCGCACATCCGCAGGAGATCGCCTTCTTCGATCGCGGCCCGATGGACACGACGCTCACGCTCGGCGGCTACTGGTCGGCGTACTGGTACAACGGGCGCATCATCGGCTCGGAGATCGGCCGCGGGCTCGACATCTTCGAGCTGAAGCCGAGCGAGTATCTCACCCAGAACGAGATCGATGCCGCGAAGCTGGTGAAGCTCGACACGTGGAACCCGCAGGACCAGCAGCGTATCGTCTGGCCCGCGACCTTCGTCGTCGCGCGCGCGTACGTCGATGGCCTCGTACGCAACGATCCGCTGCGCAAGCCGTGGGGGACCGCCGTGATGCGCCAGCTCGCCCAGGCCGAGCGCGCCCGCGGCACCGCGCGACGGACCGCGCTCAATTCGCTCGCGACACGGCTCGAGAAGGACGCGAGCGGTACCGACGCCGCGCGCGTGCAGGCGCTGGCGAAGACCGTGCGGGACATCGGAGCGGGAAGGTAAAGCGCTCGGCGCACGACGCACGCGGATTTCCGCGGATGATCGTGGATCGACGCCGGTCGTTTCACTGTTGCTCGGCGGTGTTCACAGGAGCCATGGAGAGCAGGGCGGGGTTGTGATGAGCGGCATCTCCAAACAACCCCCTCCATGCCCTCCACGGCTCCTGTCACAACATGCCGAGGCCTGGAATGATTTCGTGGGCGCGCCGGGTGCGATGGCCTCAGCCGGCGTGCCCCTGACAACGATCAGCAGCGGTATCCGCGTCGATCCGCGTCATCCGCGTGCGTAATTCGCCGCGCGCCGAGCGCCTCGATCCGCACTCAACGCTCTCGCTGCTGGTGCCACCCCGCGCCGAGCCGTACATTCAGCGTCCCGGCTCACCCACCCACTGCAGCATCGGGAGCGCATGAGGAAGATCCTGGTCGTGGACGACTCCGCGACGATGCGGCGGATGATCATGGCCGCGCTGCGCGAGGTGAGCGACGTCGCCTTCGAGCAGGCCGGGAGCGGGCTCGAGGCGATCGAGCGGCTCGCGATCGATCCGGTCGATCTCGTCGTCCTCGACCTCAACATGCCCGACGTGCACGGGCTCGAGGTGCTGCGGTTCGTGCGCGCGCACGAGCGCTTCCATGATCTTCCCGTCGTCGTGCTCACCACGCGTGGCGACGACGAGAGCCGGACCGCCGCGATGAGCGCCGGAGCGACGCTCTACCTCACCAAGCCGTTCGCGCCCGCGGCCTTCGCCCCGGAGATTCGCCGGCTGCTCGACCTGGCCACGGAGCACCGATGAGCGGCGACGGCTTCTTCGAGCAGTTCATCGAGGAGTACTTCGCCGAGTGCGACGAGCACCTCGCGACGGCGCGCCACGCGCTGCTCGATCTCGAGGGCGCCGTCGGCCAGCCACCAGCTGCGCCGGTGCTCCAGGAGCTGCTGCGCAGCCTGCACACCCTGAAGGGGCTGTCGGGGATGGTCGGTGTCGTCGCGGCCGAGCGTCTCGCGCACGCGATGGAGGAGGCGCTGCGCGCGCGCATGCGCCCCGACGCACCCGTCGAAGCGACGATCGTCGACACACTCTTCGCGAGCGTCGATCTGCTCGAGCGGTGCATCCTCGCACGCCGCAGCCAGAGCGCGGCACCGGACATCGCGCCGATGCTCGCGAAGCTCGGCGCGAAGGCACCCGCCGAGAGCGCGAAGCCGGCGCCCGCGTCCGCGACGGCGAGAGAAGCCGCGGCCGCCGAGGAGCCGGAGGGACTCGTCCATCACTTCGAGTTCGCACCGACGCGCGAGCTCACCGATCGCGGCATCGGCGTCGACGCGATCCGCGCCCGCCTGCGGTCGCTCGGCACCCTGCTCGACGCGAAGCCGCGCGTCGCGGCGGGGAGCGTGATCTTCGATTTCTGGGTGTCGGTCGAGATGGGACGCGCGCCCGACGAGCAGTGGCGCAACGACGGCCTCACCTGGACCGCGGTCCCGCAGCCCGCTCCCGCCGAGACTACCTCGCCCGCACCCGGCGACGCCGCGCGAGCCGCCGACAGTGGCGCTGCCGCCGCGCTGCAGCCCGTGACCACCGCCGGCGCGAACGTGGTTCGCGTCGATCTCGGCCGCCTCGACGGCGTCATGCGCCTCGTCGGCGACCTGGTGATCAGTCGCTCGCGACTCGACGATCTCCTCCGTCACGGCGGCCGCGACGGAGGCAAGGCGATGCGCGATGCCCTCGAGGAGACGAACACCCTCATGGAGCGGCAGCTGCGCCGGCTTCGCGAGGCGGTGATGCGCATCCGGCTCGTCCCCGTCGGCGAGGTGTTCGAGCGGCTGCGCTTCGCGGTGCGCGACGCGGCGCGCGAGTCGGGGAAGCGCATCTCGCTCCAGCTGCACGGACAGAACACCGAGATCGACAAGCTCGTCGTCGACCGCATGCTCGAGCCTCTGCTCCACCTCGTCCGCAACGCGGTGAGCCACGGCATCGAGCGCCCCGAGGAGCGCGTCGCGCGCGGCAAGCCCGCGGAAGGGACGCTGATCCTCCGCGCCGCCGCCACGGGCGACCGCGTCTCCGTCGACGTCGAGGACGACGGCGCGGGGATCGACACGGCGCGCGTCGAGGCGCGCGCCCGGGCCCGCGGTCTCCTCGCCGCCAACGAACCGTTAGGCGCCGACGCGCTCCTCGACGTGCTCTGCACCCCGGGATTGTCGACGCGCGACGAGGCCGACATGACGAGCGGCCGCGGGGTCGGGATGGACGTCGTCCGCTCGACGATCCGTTCCCTCGCCGGCGAGCTCTCGCTCTTCACCACCCCCGGCAAGGGCACGCGCTTCGTCGTCGAGCTTCCGCTGACGCTGATGATCGTCGACGCGCTGCTCGTCGAGATCGGCGGGCAGCAGATGGCGGTGCCGCAGCCGGTGCTGCGCGAGATCCTCAAGGTCGAGCGATCGGAGATCGTCCCCTTCGAGAACAACGACGTGGTGCCCTGGCGCGGCGGCCTGCTCCCGCTCCTCAGCCTCTCGCGGCTCTTCCGCTTCCCCGAGACGCGGCCGCCGAGCGTGTACCTGCTGGTCGTCGGCAGCGAGAGCGCGCCGATGGGGCTCGTCGTCGACCGGCTGCTCGGGCTGCGCGAGATCGTCGTCCACCCGGTCGCCGATCCGCTCGTCGCGGTCGACGGCATCTCGGGTGCGACGGAGCTCGGCGACGGGCGCGTGAGCCTCATCCTCGACTCCGCGGCCATCGTCCGCCTCGCTCAGGAGGAGCGCGCCGCGCGCGCCTGGAGCGGCGGATCGGCCAACGTCGCGACGACGCGCGGCGCGGCGGCCGCGCCATCCCTGCCCTCGTGATGGAGACGTCCGCATGACCACCCACGCGACGGGCAGCGACTCGTACGTGCTCTTCGATCTCGCCGGCGCGACGTACGCGCTGCGGAGCGACGACATCGTCCAGCTCGAGATGGTCGGCGATCCGACGCCGGTGCCTAACGCGCCGTCGTGGGTGGCCGGCGTGGTCTCGCTGCGCGGCCAGGTGATTCCCGCGGTGAGCCTGCGCGAGCGCTTCGGCTTCGAGCGGGTGCCGCACACCATCCGCAGCCGGCTCGTCGTCGTCCGCACCGGCGGGCGGACGGTCGGGCTCATCGTCGACAGCGCGCGGGAGTTCGCCCGGATCACGCCGGACGAGATCCGTCCGCTCCCCGAGGGGGTCGCGGGAATGAGCGGGCGCTACCTGCGCGGAATCGCCCAGAAGGGAGAGCGGCTGCTGCTCGTCATCGACGTCCCCGAGCTGCTCATCACGGAAGCGCCGGCGGAGGATTCCGCGGCGAGCGACGCATCGACGGCGACGGAGTCCGTCGCTGCATCATCGTAATCGAGAGAGGATACTGTCATGGCGTTCTGGACGCGCGACCGCGACCGCCAGCCTGACCGCGCTGGCGACGGGAACCGGGGCAACGGCGCCGCGAACGGCGGCCCGCGCTCCGCGGGGACGGGCGACGCGATGCGTCTCGCCGCCGCACTCTTCGAGGGGAGCGAGACGCAGACGCGGCTCGTCGAGGGCGGCCTCGCCGGCGCCACCGAGGCGGCCGAGTCGCTGCGCCAGACCGCGGCGCAGGCGGAGTCGGTCGCGACTTCGGCCGAGGAGCTGGCCTCCTCCGCCAACGAGCTCGCCGCGTCGATCGAGCAGATGACGGCAAGCGCGACGAGCCTCGCCTCGTCCGTCGCCGAGACGAGCGCCGCCGTCGAGCAGACGAGCCGCTCGATCACGGCCGTCGCGACCACCGCGACCGAGATGACCAACGCCGCGGCCACCGTCGCCGGCGGAGTGACGCAGATGGCCGCGTCCATCCGCAGCGTCACCGGGGACACCGAGGGCCTCGCCTCGTCCGTCACCCAGATCGCCGCGGCGATGGAGGAGACCGCGCGCTCCATCGAGGCCGTGCGTGCCAACGCCGACGACCTCGCCGCCGTCGCCGAGCAGACCTCGCGCTCCATCGCCGCGATGGCCACCTCCACCGAGCAGGTGGCGGCGAGCGCCGAGAACATGACCGGGCTCGCCGAGCAGGTCGCCACTTCCGTCGAGGAGACCGCGCGCTCCGTCGAGGGCGTGGCGCGGAACGCGGAGCTGATCACGCGCTCGGTCGAGAGCGCAGCGACGAGCGCGACGCAGCTCGACCGCTCGATGCGCGGCGTCGCGACTCTCGCCGGCGAGGCGAACGAGATCTCGCGGCGCACGACGCGCGATGCTGAAGAGGGGGCGAGCGCCATCCAGCGATCGCTCGAGGGGCTCACCCGCGTTCGCTCCTCGATGGCGGAATCGGCCGGCGTCGTGAAGGAGGTGGGCAAGCGCGCGAGCGAGATCAGCACCATCGTCGACACGATCAACCTCATCGCCGAGCGGACCAACCTCCTGTCGCTCAATGCGTCCATCGAAGCGGCGCGCGCCGGCGACGCGGGGCGGGGCTTCGCCGTGGTCGCCGAGGAGATCCGCAATCTCGCCGACCGCTCGGCGAAGGCGACCGCGGACATCGCCGCGATCATCACCGGTCTCCAGACGGTGGTGCAGGAGGCGGTGAGCTCCACCGCCGAGGGCCGCCGGCTGGCCGACGACAGCGGTCGCGTCGCGGAGGAGGGCGTCGCCGGGTTGAAGCGCATCCTCGGCGGCATCGAGCAGAGCTCGACCAAGGTCGCGCAGATCACGCGCGCGACCGAGGAGCAGCTCGGCGCCACGCAGGGGCTGGCGACCGTGATCACCACCGCAACGACGCAGGTGCGGCAGGCGTCCGTCGCGACCGGCGAACAGGCGGGGGCGCTGCAGGGCCTCGTCCGGATCACCTCGCAGATGCGCGGCGCCGCTCGCGAGGTCGCCGTCGCGATGACGAGTCAGGAACGCTCGGCGAGCGAGATCGCGAAGGCCGCGCAGAGTGGCGCGACCCTGGCGAGCCAGGTCCGCCGCGCGATGGCCGAGCAGGCGACCGCCGCGGCCGAGGTCACGAAGGGGGTGGACTCGGTGCGACGCGCGGCGGCGAGCACCTCGCGCGCCATCGCCGAGCAGTCCACCGCCGCGGAGATGATCGCCCGCGAGGCGGACGGCTTCCGCCGCCGCAGCGCGAGCGTGAGCACGGCGATGACGGAGCAGGCGACGGCCGTCGCGCAGATCGCGAAGGCGGCGGACGACATGCGCCGACAGTCGGACCAGGCGAGCAAGGGTCTGGCCGAGCAGGCGCGCGCCGCGGCGGAAATCAGCGGCGCGACGGCCAATGTCGCACGGCAGATCGGCCTCATCACCCGCGCCAACCGGGAGCAATCGGAGAACGCGAGCGCGACGCTGGAGACCTTCGCCGAGCTGCGGCGGGTGAACGAGCGCGCGGTACAGGACGTCCGCGACGCGGGACTCCTCCGCGCGCTGGCGGAACGATCCCGTGGCGGCGGCCATGCCACGCGCGGACCGGCGGGAGGCGATTGACCGGCAGCACGCGCTCGGGTGGGGTCTTCACGACCGACCTCGCCCTCGTCGTCCGGTCGTGGGATGAGTGGCTGGCCGAGGTCACGGGCGTCGCCGAGGGCGACGCCTGCGGGCGCGCGCTCGGCGAGCTCTTTCCCGATCTCGCCGCGCGTGGGATGCTCGCGCGCCTCGAGCGCGTCGCCGCGAGCGGGAGCGTCGAGGTGCTCGCGCCGGCGTTCCACCAGTATCTGATCCCCTGCCCCCCGCGCCGGTCGTCCACGCGCTTCGCGCGGATGCAGCAGCACGCGACGATGGCGCCGCTGCGCGCGGGGGAAGCCATCGTCGGCGTGACGGTGACGATCGAGGACGTGACGGAGCGCCTCGAGCGGGAGCGGGAGCTCGCCGAGCAGCTGAAGAGTCCCGACGATTCGGTGCGCATCGCCGCGGCCCGCGCCATCGGGGAGGAGGGTGTCGACGCGGCGCCGCTCGCCGAAGCGTTAGGCGACGAGAGCTGGCAGGTGCGCCGCGCCGCCGCCGAGGGTCTCGCCCGCGGCGACGACGCGAGCACCGAGGCGCTCGTCGCCGCGCTGCGCGAGCGGCACCGCGATCCGGCGGTGCTCAACGCGGCGCTCTCGGCACTGGTCGCCGCGCCAGGCGACGTCCTCCCGTCGTTGATGCCGCTGATGGAGTCGGCCGAGGCCGACGTACGGACCTACGCGGCGCTCGCGCTCGGGCTGCT
>DATAIN010000360.1:0-11592 GCA_036262635.1 Gemmatimonadaceae bacterium
ACGCGCGGAGCACCCCCGCGGTCGACGCGACGTCCGCGCTCTGGAGGATCCGCCGCACCCGCGAGCGCCCGCTCGCCAGCGAGGCGAGCATCAGGGCGCGGTGCGAGATCGACTTGTCGCCGGGAACGCGGACCGTGCCGCCGACGGTCAGCGCAGCCACGACTCGAGCGCGGTCGCGACGTCCGTCTTCTCGTCGCGATACTTCACGATCACCGGCGTCTGCAGCGCGATCGCCTGCTCCGCCCCCCACCCCGAGGTCACCCGGCGCGCCCCTGGGACCACCACCGCGCCCGCCGGAATCTCGAGCGGGTTCTCGGGGGTCGCGCGATAGACCGTCTCGCGCACCAGATCGTAGACCGGCGTCGCCCGCGTCAGGATCACGCCGGCGCCGAGCACCGCGCCATGGCGCACGACCGTCCCCTCGTAGACTCCGCAGTTGCCGCCGACCATCACCTCGTCCTCGATCACGACCGGCGACGCGTTCACCGGCTCGAGCACGCCGCCGATCTGCGCGGCGGCCGAAAGGTGCACCTTGTGACCGATCTGCGCGCACGACCCGACGAGCGCGTGCGAGTCGATCATCGTTCCCTGCCCGACCCAGGCGCCGACGTTCACGTACATCGGCGGCATGCACACCACGCTCGGCGCCAGATAGGCTCCGCGCCGCACCGTCGAACCGCCCGGGACGATGCGCACCCGGTCGTCCACCTCGAACTCCCGGGTCGGGTACAGGTGCTTGTCGACGAAAGTGAATGGACGAGACGACTCCATCGCGACGAGGCGGCCGAAGCGAAAGCCGAGCAGGATGCCGCGCTTCACCCAGGGGACTGCACGCCAGCGGCCCGTCCCGTCCCGCTCCGCGGCGCGCACCTCGCCGCGCTCGAGGAGGTTGAGCAGCGTCTGCACGACGACCTCGGTTCTCCCCGGGAGCGGCTGATTCCCCGGCGTCGCGGCGATCTCGTCGATCTCGTGCTCGAGGTGCTCGACGCGCTCGCTCATCGCCTGACTCCCGCGCTCTCCAGCGCGGCGCGCACCGCGGCCTCGTGCTTCGGGTCGAGCGGGACCAGCGGGAGCCGGAGCACGTTCTCCATCTTCCCGAGCATCGCCAGCGCCGCCTTCGCCGGGATCGGGTTCGACTCGATGAACGCGGCGTGCATGAGCGGCATCAGTCGATCGTGCTCGCGTCGCGCGGCCGCCAGATCGCCTCGCGCGCACGCCTCGGCGAGCCGCGACATCGCCGCGGGCGCGATGTTCGAGACCACCGAGATGATCCCGTGGCCCCCCGCCGCCATCACCGCGAGCGTGAGCGCGTCGTCGCCGGAGAGCACCTGAAAACCCTTCGGCGCCTCGCGGATGATGTCCATGATCTGCCCGAGATTCCCGCTCGCTTCCTTCACCGCGACGATTCGCTCGTTGCGCGCCAGCTCGAGCGTGGTCTTCGCCTCGATGTTGCTCCCGGTCCGGCCAGGCACGTTGTAGATGATGATCGGCAGCTCGACGGCGTCGGCAATCGCGCGGAAGTGCGCGATGATGCCGCGTTGCGGAGGCTTGTTGTACATCGGCGAGACGTGCAGCAGCATGTCCGCGCCGATCGCCTGCATCTCGCGCGACATCTCGATCGCCTTGCGCGTGTCGTTCGAGCCGGCGCCGGCGACGATGCGGACGCGCCCGGCCGCCCGCTCGATCACCACCTCGACGACGCGCCGGTGCTCGGCCGGCGTCATCGTCGCCGCCTCGCCGGTCGAGCCGCACGGGACCAGGAAGTGGATTCCCTCGGCGATCTGCCAGTCCACGAGCGCGCGGAGCGCGCCCTCGTCGACGGCGCCCCCCCGGTCGAAGGGGGTCACGAGCGCCGTGCCGCAGCCGAGCCAGTCGTTAGGCATCATGGGAGGAGCGAGTCGAGAAGGTCGTTCATGCCGAAGACGCCGCTGCGGCCGATGAGCCAGCGCGCGGCGAGCAGCGCGCCGTCGGCGAAGACGCGGCGATCCCGCGCCTCGTGCGTCAGCCGGATCTGCTCGAACGGGGCGTCGAAGATCAGCTCGTGAGTGCCCGGCACGCTTCCCGTGCGCACGCTCGTGACGGGAATGTCGCGCTTCAGCGCGGCGCTGGACACCTCCTGCAGCATCGCCGCTGTTCCCGATGGGGCATCCTTCTTCGCGCGGTGGTGCGTCTCGAGCAGGTGCGCGTCGAAGCTCTCGAGCGCCGAGAGCGCCCCCGCCGCGTACTCCGCGACGCGCGCGAACACCGCGACCCCGACGGAGAAGTTCGGCGCGACGAAAAGCGCACCTTTCGTCTCCGCCGCGAGATCGCGGATGGCGGGGAGCTCGCTGTACCATCCCGTCGTGCCGCTGACGATCGGCACGCCCGCACGGAGCGCGGCCTCCACGTTCGCCGCGGCGGCCGCGGGCTCGGTGAACTCGATCACGACCTCGGCGCCGTTCAGCGCCCCCTTCGTGATGCCGCGTCCCCCGTCGTTCGCCTGGGCGCCGATCAGCGCGCACACCAGGAAGCCGCGCTCAGGGGCGAGCTGCACGAGCGTGCGCCCCATCTTGCCATCGCCGACGATCGCCACGCGCGTCGTCGGCCGCGTCGCAGCCGTCATCGTGCCGCGCCCTCGCCGAAGAAGGTGTCGTGGAGTTTGGACATCGCCGCCGCGGTCTCCGCCGCGTCGATGACGACGCTCAGGTTGATCCCCGCGGCGCTCAGCGAGACGAGATGGACGCGCACCCCGGCGAGCGCACCCAGCGCGCGTCCCATGGCCTCGCCTCCGTCGCCGATCCCCGCGCCGACCACGGCCAGCACCCCCTTGTCACGCGCGAAGGTCACGTCGCCGAGCTCGCGAAGGTCCACGAGCAGCTGCTCGAGCTCCTCGCCCTCGTCGATGGTGACGGAGACCGAGACCTCCGACGTCGCGACGACGTCGACGGAGATGCCGTGCCGCTCGAACACCTCGAAGAAGCGCCGCAGGAAGCCGTGCGTGAGCAGCATTCGGGGCGTACGAAGCTGCAGGAGCACGATCCCCGTGCGGGACGCGATCGCGCTGACCGCGCGCCGCGGTGCCTCGTGCGTGATGCGCGTTCCCGAGCCGCCCGGGTTCCGCGAGTTGAAGATCCACACCGGGATCCCACGCTCGACGGCGGGCGCGATCGTGCTCGGGTGGAGCACCTTGGCGCCGAAGGAGGCGAGCTCCGAGGCCTCGTCGAAGCGGATCTGCTCGATGAGCTTCGCGCCTCGCACTACTCGCGGGTCGGCGGTGAGCATCCCATCGACGTCGGTCCAGATCTCGATCGAGTCGGCGCCAAGCGCGGCACCGAGCAGCGCGGCGCTGTAGTCCGAGCCGCCGCGGCCGAGCGTCGTCGTCACACCCTGCCGCGTCGACCCGATGAAGCCGCCGAGCACCGGCACACGTCCGGAGCGGACGATCGGCAGGACGAGATCGCGCGACGCCTCGGCGATCGACTCCGGTTGCGGCTCGGCGCGACAGAACTGTTCGTCCGTGATCATCACCTCGCGAGCGTCGACGTGCTCGGCATCGACGCCGAGCCGGCGCATCGCCGCGACGACGAGCTGCGAGGACAGGCGCTCGCCGATCGCGGCGATCGCGTCCTTGCTGCGCGGCGTGAGGTCGCCGAGCACCGAGAGCGCCTCGGCGAGATGCGCCAGCTCGTCGAACATCACGCTCAGCTCGGCCGACAGGTCCGTCGCCGCCGCGTCGTCGCCGAGCAGAGCGGCCGCCTGCTGGAGGTGCCGTTCGCGGAGCGCTTCCACGGCGCGCACCGCGCCGATCAATTGCCCTCGCGACGCCTGATCGGCGATCGCGAGCAGGGCGTTCGTCGCGCCGGCGAGCGCCGAAACGACGACGATCGGGTCGCGGTCGAGACGCCCGCGCACGATCTCCACCGCGCGGCGGATCGCGTCCGCGTCCCCGACCGAGGTCCCCCCGAACTTGACGACGATCACGGGGACGCGATGCGGCCGCTCGCGACGAGCAGCTCGGCGTTCTGGATCGCCGCGCCCGCCGCGCCGCGCACGACGTTGTGCGCCATCGCGACGAGCCTGAGCCCGAGCACGGGATCGTGGCGCACGCGCCCGACGACGGTCGTCATCCCCCGCCCCGCTCCCGCGTCGCGACGCGGCTGCGGCCGATCGGGCTCGTCGCGGAGGACCACCGGACGCTCGGGGGACGTCGGAAGCCCCCGCGCTTCGTCCGCGCCGCGCCATTCGCGGATGACGCGCCGCGCCTGCTCCGGTGTCGCCTCGCGCTCCAGCTCCATCGACACGCACACCGTGTGGCCGTTCTCCACGGGAACACGATTGGTGTGCGCGCCGACGATCGCCGGCGCGGGGACGACCTGCTCGCCCTGGAGCGTTCCGAGGAACTTTCCGGTCTCCTCCTCGATCTTCTCCTCTTCGTCGCGGATGAAGGGGATGACGTTGCCTAACGCGTCGAGCGAGGGGACGCCAGGATACCCGGCGCCCGACACCGCCTGCATCGTCACGACGACCGCGCGGCGGATCCCGAACGCGCGGTGGAGGGGAGCGATGGCCGAGACGAGTGCGATGGTCGAGCAGTTGCCGTTGGTGACGATGCCCCCCTCCCAGTCGCGCCGGCGCCGCTGCACGTCGAGCAGCCGCATGTGGTCGGGGTTGACCTCGGCGATGACCAGCGGGACGTCGGGGTCCATGCGGTGGTTCTTCGCGTTGCTGATCACCCAGCGGCCGGCGCGCGCGAACGCCTCTTCCACCTCGCCGGCGACGCTCGAGTCGAGCGCCGAGAAGACGATCTCCGCCTCCACCTCGCGGGGATCGCAGGCGCGCACCGGCATCGCGCCGACGCCGCCCGGCATCTCGCCGCCGAGCCAGCGCGCCGCCTCGTCATAACGCTTGCCGGCGGAGCGCTCCGACGCCGCGAGCTCGGCGAGCTCGAACCAGGGGTGGTCGGCGAGCATGTTGATGAATGCCTGCCCCACGGCACCGGTGGCGCCGAGCACCGCGACGCGCCGGCGGGTCATGCCGCGAGGAGCGTGCGCACGATGCGCTCGTACGCGTCCACCGCCGCCCGCAGCTCCGTCGTCGAGAGCTGTTCGTTCGGCGTGTGCGCCACGTGGATCGAGCCGGGCCCGAAGAGCAACGGCGTCCCCCACCGGTTCAGCAGCGGGATGTCCGAGGTGTAGGCGACGGGCGCCGTCTCGAAGCCGGGGATGGTGTGGAAGCGCTGCGCCGGGATGTGCGAGCCCCACTCCAGCTCGGCCTTCCCCTTCGCCCAGGCGAGCAGCTGCTGGCGCAGCGGCTTCACGTCGCCGACGAGCCGGAACATCAGCTCCGCCTCGGCGTGCTCCGGAATGATGTTCGCTTCGGTACCGCCGCGAATCGTGCCGATGTTGACCGTCGTCTCGCCGAGCACGGGATCGTTAGGCATCGGGAGCGATTTGACGGTCGGGAGAAGCGCGAGGAGCGGCTCGATCGCCGATTCGCCGAGATGCGGGTATGCGGAATGCGCCGGCCGACCGCGCGTGCGAACCATCACGCGCTGCGACCCCTTCGCGCCGCTCGCCAGCTTGCTCTCCGTCGGCTCGCCGTTCACGAGGAAGCGGCTCGTCGCGGGAAGGCGGTTCGCCGCCCGCGCGCCGTCCGAGCCCTTCTCCTCGCCGACGACGAAGAGCAGATCGACCCGTTGCTCCCCACTCGCCGCGAGCCGGTCCGCGGCGGCGAGCATCGCGGCGGCGATCCCTTTCGCGTCGCACGCCCCGCGGCCGTACAGCAGATCGCCGTCGAGCCGCGGCGGGAAGAAGGGTGGAACGGTGTCGAGGTGCGTGGACAGCGTCACCCCGCCGCCGGCGCGCGAGGCCCACACGTTGCCGCGGCCCCTGGAGACTTCCTGGACGTGGACGTTCCAACCGCGCCCGACCAGCCAGCGGGCGACGAAGTCCACCACGGCGCGTTCCTCGCCGCTGGACGAGGGGATGGCGAGCAACTCGGCGGCGAGAGAGACGACGTCGGTCATGCGCGCAACTTAGTGTGCGCCCGTCGGCTTCGGCAATTCATTGCGCACGGTCGCGCCACGCCAAACGGCGGCGGGTCGGAGAGACCATCTCTCCGACCCGCCGCTTTATCCGGATCACGCGCGCTCAGGCCGCGTGACCGCCCCCGTTGCCAGCTCCCCCGCGTCCCCGTGTGGGGTGCCGTCGCGCACCGCGGCTGGCGTTGCCGCGCGCTTCGTGGGTCGAGCAGTCGATGTGGCGACTGAAGGTCCGCCGCGCCGCACCGTGGTCGGCGGCGCTCGCACCATGATTGGCCCCGCGAGGGGCCGGGTCGCTGATCCGGGGCGTGCTGCGGCCGTTGTCCGGCGACCGTCCGAGGTCGTGATCGATGTTCGGAGTCACGCTCGGACGGGTCGCACGAAACATGCCCCGGACCGTCCCTTCACGCCCCGGTCAGGCGCGCAGATTCGTGTCGGCGGACTGCGATGTCTGGCTCCGCACACCCGCTTCCGGACCTCCCCGCGCGAGCTCCACGAAGAGCTGCTGCACGAGACGATTCGCGTCGTCGGCGTACCGATCGTGATCGCGCTCGCACTTCTCGCCGATCTCGGCGAGACGCTCGATTCCGAGCTGGCGGCCTGCCTCGCGGAATGTCTTGAACGTATCCTCGCTCTGGCGCGAGGTGACGATATCGCCGGCGAGCCGGAGGAAGTCACTCTCGCGAACGGCGTCGGCGAGATCGCGCGCGACACCGAGCGCCTTGCCGAGCGCCTTCTTGCCGGCGCCAGCTTCCGCGCCCAGCTCGCGCTGATAATCCTCGAGCATGCGCTGGTGCGCCTGCATGACCGGGATGTACTTGGTGCAGAGATCGCGGAAGCGCGGATCTTCGGCCTGACTCTCGTGATCGACGAGGTTCTTGACGAAGGTCTCGTGCTGCATGACCGCGTTGTTCACCTGACTCTTCAGGAAATCCATCCCTCTATCCATCGTCAGCCTCCGTTGGTGGAGCGCCATGGATTTGCAGAGGGCGGGCCAGCGGTCCCGTCATCGGCGAAGCAACGGGACCCGGAATCCGGAATGGATCAGTGCGAGCCGTTCAGCACCGCGCCACGCAGGCGGAAGAGCCAGCCCGGGATGGCGAGCCGCGCGAGGCGAGCCCGCTCCTCGATCGCGTTGAGCAGCGCGCACTTGAGCGCGACCCCGTCGTCCCCCGCGGGAAGCGAGTGCAGCGTGCGCTCCACCAGCGCTTCGCTCCCGAGGTAAGCCGCGAGCGAGAGCGGCGCTGGAAGCGATTCTCCCCACCGCAGGGGAGCCGCGTTAGGCATCGGCGCCCCACCGAGCGCCGCGCTGCTCAGCGTCCGCGAGTCGACGTCGAGCACGGAGGCGAGACGCGCGCAAAGGGTGCCCGTCAGCTCCGACTTGCCTGTCATCACCCGCCAGAGCTGCTGGCGCGACGTCCCCGCCGACCGCGCGAGATGCTGCTTCGACAGCCCGCGGTCCAGGCGGAGCATCTCGATGCGCTTGCCGAGCGCGGACAGCCGGGGCGCGGCGAGCTGAACGGTGTCAGATACGGATGCGACCCCGCCCGATTCTCCCTCGGGGGCGACGGGCGGAAGCAATGCCTCCAGCTCCGTTTGGGGTGTCGCATTCGTTGACATACGTTACTCGCTACTATATATTGGACGCACCGAAATAACACCGAACTCGTGCACCATTGGTAACCAAGGCTAGGCCGCGTGATGAAGAAAGTCAAATCGGGGAAAGCTCCCGCCGAGGCTACGCGGAAGCCTGCTCGCGGGACTGCCGGTGAGGTCCCGGCCGTGGGTGTGAGACGTTCGGTGGCGAAGCGGAAGGCGATCGGCACCATGGCCACGAAGCCGGCGGGGCGCCCCGCGGGTAAGGCCAAGGTCGGAAGCAAGGGCAGGGCGAAGCTCGCCAGAAAGGGGGCAAAGTCGGGTGGCAGACAGCCCGCGCTTCCGAAAGTCGAACCGCCGGTGCTTCACATCCGGCAGCTCGATCCGATTCGCGTCTGCGGCGATCGGACGAGCGTCGTCCAGCTCTTCCGCGTGGATGAGCAGGCGGTAGCGGTCGGCAAGGCCGCGGGTTCGCGGCAAGTCCATCTCGTGTTCAACGACCGGCACGGATGGTACTGCGAGCACGGTCGGAGCTGTCACGCCGTGAGTGCGGTGATGCGGCACGCAGGAATTCGATAGGACGGGATGCGAATGACAACGGACGGACGAGAGGAGTACACGACGATGATCGCACGACACGAGACACAGCAGCTCGATCGCAACGACATCTGGGCCCGCCTGGCGATGCCGGTGGCCCCCGATACGATCGCCTGGCGGCAGGACGGCCGCCCCATCCAGCGCGATGGACGCTTCATCGCGCGCTTCGTCGCCTACATCGAGGCGAACACCGTGCGCGAGCGGCTGGACGCCGTGGTGCCCGGTGAGTGGGACCTCACCCTCGAGCTGCTTCCGCCGCTTCCCGGCGCGAGCGCGGACGAGGGGACCGCGTGCACCTTCAAGGCGCGCCTGCAGGTGCTCGGCGTGATTCGCGAGGACGTGGGGACGGGCAAGGACTACAAGCAGGCATCGACTGACGCCTTCAAGCGCGCCGCGGTTCGCTTCGGCATCGGCCACGAGCTCTATGCGTACGAGCAGAACTGGGTGGAGCTCGACGGCGACGGCAAGTTCGCGCGTCCGGTCGAGGATCCGGCGGTCGCCTACGCGCGGAAGCTCGCGCGGTCGACGAACCAGGAGCCGTCGGTCGAGCGCGAATCCGAGAGCGCGGTGCTCGTCGCCGACGCGCCGGTCGCGGATCGGCCGGCAAAGGAGCGCAAGGTCACCAGGAACGCCGACCTCGCGACGCTTCTGCCCGAGATCCCGGCCTGCCCGAAGTGCGCCGGGAAGATGTGGGACAACCGCCTCTCGAAGCGGAACCCGAAGGCGCCGGACTACAAGTGCCGCGACCGTTCGTGCGACGGCGTGATCTGGCCGCAGCGCGGAGGTCCCTCGCAGACCGAGGGCGTAGCGGTCACCCCGCCCGCGAGCACGACGATAGCGCTTGTGGACGAGATTCCGTTCTGAACGGGGCTGGACGCCGGAGGCTGTGGGCCGTCAGCGACCGCGTACCTGGAACGGCGGGGAACCGAGACCATCCGGTTCCCCGCCGTTGTTCATGCGCAGTTCCCCGCCGTCGTTCATGCGCAGTCGCCGACTGCCTCCAGCCTCGAGCGACCGCACGCGTCGCCATGCCCCGAGCCGGACTCGAACCGACACTCCCTTGCGGGAAGGGGATTTTAAGTCCCCCGCGTCTACCGATTTCGCCATCGGGGCCGAGCTGCAAATGAAGAACGGAGCCGTTCGCGTTCGCCGCGCTCGGCTCCGTTCCACATCGAGAGCGGGAAACGGGACTCGAACCCGCGACCCCAACCTTGGCAAGGTTGTGCTCTACCAACTGAGCTATTCCCGCGTGCGCGAATCATAAGGACGCCGCCGGCCGGCGGCAAGCGCTCGCGCGACGCGCACGGCGCTCGGCGGTGCCGCTACGTCGCGGTGCCAAGTGCGTGCACTGCGTACCACGCGCTCCAGGCGAGAAGCCCGGAGAGCGCCGCGTCCCCGCCGTTCCCGGTCGCGTGGCCGGTCTCGTCCACCTCCTCGGCCGCGAGGCCATTGTCGAGCGTCGACCGCCGCAGCCACTGCAGCACCCCGGCGGAGTCCGGGCCCATCAGCCGCGCGCACTGCTGCGCGAGAAGCCGCGGCGAGTCGGTCACACCACGTACCGTCCGGCGATAAGTCGAGTCCTGCCGGTCGACGGCCTCGTACAGAGGGAGCCAGAGCGCCGACCCGTGCGGATCGTCATCAGCCGAGGATCCGCCGGCGAGATCCACCGCCGATGCGAAGGTCGTCTTCTCCGCCCTGCCGACGACGAAGTGGCGACGAAGCGCGGCGCGCACCGCGTCGGGATCTTCCACGTCGCGCGCCGTGTCCTCGTCGAGCGTGCGCCGGAAGATGTCGAGCGCCTGCGCGACGACCGCATTGCCGTGCAGCGTGAACGGCTGCGCGGTGGGGGCACCCGAGAGTGTGACCTCGGTCGAGTAGAGCGGGACGTTGCGATCGCGCCGGGCCGCGAGGTCCTCGGAGGAGAGATAGAGCGTATCGGCGACGACCGGCTCCTCGACGATCTGGTCGTCCTCTGTGTCGCGGATGTAGCGATCGACCGCGAGCGCGTACGCGGCGGCGCCCTCGAGCGAGAACCCCGGCTCGAAGAGCGTTCCGTCGAGGTAGTGCACTCCCTGCCCCGGCGCATAGCCGTGCAGCTCGCAGGTGCGGATGAGGAGCTCGCGCGCGAGTCCGCCGTCGGCCAGCTGCACCGCGGGCAGCGTCCACGCGAGCGCCTCCCAGTCGCGCACGGTGAGCCCGCGACCATTCCAGGGCGCGCGCGTTCGCACGACGTAGTAGTGCGCGTCGTCGAGCGCGCGTCCCACGGAGTAGAAGTACGAGAAGAGGAGATTGCGGTTGATCAGGCGGTCCATCTCCTCGTTGCCCGTCGCCTGCTCCAGAGTCTGCAGCGCGTCGCGTGTGGCGGTGAGCAGCTCGCGCCAGCCGCGCCGCCGCATCACGCCGACGGTCGCGCGCGCGCCGTCGCGCTCCGGTCCGGCCGCCAGATAGAACGCTGCCTGCGAGCGCCCGCCCGCGGGGACGCGGAGCTCACGGTGGAGCGCGAAGGTGCCCGCCGTCGCGTCGACATCGATCGCGACGTCGGAGTCCGCGCCCAGCGCGAGGGCCACCACTCCGGGGAGCGCGGCGCCCTCGAGAAGCACCACGCCGTCGGGCGTGCGCGAGACCTGGTGCGCGTCGACGAACGGCCGTGCGGTGCGCACGCGCTGCTGACGGTGCCCGAGCCGTCCCTCGAGCGACAGCGTCACCGCCACCGACTGGCTCGCGCGATTCTCGAGGCTGATCGCGTATACCGCGCCGGCCATGTCCGCGTCGCGGCCGTACGGCGCGAAGATCGTTCCGCGCACGACGAGGCTGCCCGCCGAGCAGGTGAACGTCGGCAGCCAGTTCAGCGCGCGCTCCCACGCGATGCCATGCTGCGCGAGCTCGATGCGCTGCCCGTCGGCGACGATGGTCGGCTTGAGGAGAGGAGCGCCGCCACCGCCGATGAAGTCCGCGTCGCCGGCCAGCTCGATCGCCGCGCGCGCACCGCGGTGCACGACTCCCACGGCGTGCAGCGCACCGTCGGCCGGATGGATGCAGGGCAGTGCGAGCCAGTGGTTGCCCGTCACCTGCCAGGGCACCACGGGAATCGGCAGCGAGGTGTTCGGTCGTGTTGACATGCGAGAGTGACGAATGATAACCTACGCCCCATGCATCGTCACGGCGGCACCGGTCGCCCCGCAGAACGGCTCGCCCTCACGCTCGCCATCGCGAGCGTTTTTTTCGCCGCCCCCGCGCGCGCGCAGCAGCCCACCGCCGATATCGGCGACAACGCGGCGCTCGTCCCGCGCGGCACCCTGCGGCTCGGGGTGCGTGCGGACTTCCTCTACGCCGACCAGCTGGCCGCGGGGACGCAAGACCGCGCGCCGCTCGCGAGTCGC
>DATAIN010000361.1:0-1634 GCA_036262635.1 Gemmatimonadaceae bacterium
TGCCGAGGGCGTAAACGAGATCGGGGCCCGCCAGGAAAGACGACCTGCCCTGCGGGCCCCAAGACTACCGCCGGCTCGCTCCCGATCAGCGCGGCGAGCGGTGCGTGCTGTCGCCCGGCGCGGCGACCTTCACCTTGTCCACGACCGAGTCGGCCGCGGCCTTCGGGGTCGAGTTGGCGACGGCCGGAGTCGCAGCGTTGTTCGATGGATACGGCTGCTTGCGTGCGACCAGCTCCTTCTCGAGCGCCGGAAGGAAGATGTCGTACTTCGAGCCGGGGCTCCACAGCACCCATCCGTCGTAGCCCGCCGCGTAGATGCCGCGCTTCTGCGCCTCGATCTCGGCCGGCCCGTAGGGCGGGGCACCGAGGGTGAAGGCCTGGACCCAGGGGCGAACGTGCTCGGGCTTCGTGATCTTCAGCGCGAGGTCGCGGTCGTGCGCCTTCGAGATCGCGACGCGCTGGATCTTCTCCGGCTCGGCGTTCGGGCGCGCCACGCCGAAGGAGCCGCGCGGGTAGTGCGAGGGGTACGTCATCGGCAGCACGACGTCCACCGGGGGAGAGATCTTCTCCCATTCCTGCCCGATCTCGAGCGGACCGCGCACCGTCGTCACCAGCCCGAAGATGTCAGCCGTGCAGCGCGCGCCTGACGCGTTGATGCGCTTGCACGCCGCGCCGAGGAAGTCGGCGAGCGCCTGCGGCTTCGAGATCCCCTTCGCGTCGGGGAAGACCTGCTGCGGCAGGCTGGGATACGGCTCGGGGAAGCGCACGTAGTCGAACTGGATCTCGTCGAAGCCCATCCGCGCCAGCTCCTCGGCGACGCGGATGTTGTACTCGCGGATCATCGGGTCGTACGGATCCACCCAGGTCAGGCCCTGCTTGTCGCGCCACGCCGAGCCGTCCGTCTTGCGGATGGTGTGCTGCGGGTTGACGCGCGCCGCGACCGAGTCCTTGAACGTGACCATGCGCGCGACGACGACGATCCCGTGTGCGTGCAGGGTGTCGATGAGCGCCGGGAGGCCCGGGATCGTCCCGCTGCGGCCGGCGTTCTTCGAGACCGAGGTGTCGCGCGAGCCGTAGTTCAGCCCGAACTCGTCCTTGAGGTCGAGCACGAGCCCGTTGATCTCGGTCTGGTCGGCGATGTCGATGAGGTGCCGCATCTTCGCGCGGCTCTGCGTCGCCCAGCGATTGACGTACAGTGCCCGCACCGTCGCTGGCGCGTCCTTGAGATGTGTCCCGGCGGCGAAGCCGGCGCTCGCGTCGGCCGACGGGGCCGGCGTGCTCGCCGCTCCGCTGGATGCGGCGCTCGCGCTGTCGTTCATCGCACCGTTCGCGCTGTCGCTGCGCGCCGCCTCGCCGCGGGTGCACGCCGCGAGAACAAGAATGATCGCCGGGGTCCAACGCATCTGATGAAATCGCTCGGGTAGGGGCCGTTCGGGGCGCGAAAGTTATCGTGCTCGATGACGATCGGGCAGCACTCCACGCCACGATGGTCTGCCCCGGCCCATGTATATTCCTCGCCGATGTCTCTCTCCCGCCGCATCGCCGCATCCGCTCTCCTTCTCGCCGCATGTCGCACTGGCGAGCGGGACCGCGCTCCGCTTCCCGCCGAGCCTCCGCCGCCGCGCGCCGAATTCC
>DATAIN010000362.1:0-4098 GCA_036262635.1 Gemmatimonadaceae bacterium
TCGATATCGTCGCGACGTACAGGTAGCGTTCGTGACGCCCGCGCTTCTCGTCCGCGGGCCCGCCATCCTCGCGCTGGTCGGCGGAGATCATCGCTCCCGGCTGGGAGAGCGGCGCGATCGCGCCGTCCGAGCACGAGGCCGCGCCGGCGAGCAGCAGTGCCGCAAGCATCCTTCTCATGGTCTTCCCTCCGTTGTCGTGCGGTGTATCCGGAGAGGCCGGAAATGGCGGCGAAGCGGCTCACGGGGTTACGCCGCCGCCTGGGCGTGCTATCTTCGCGGCGATGGGGCGGGGTGTGGCCGGCGGCCGGCCACGGGTTCCCCGCGCCCCGCGAGGGAAGAGGAGCTCGCATGTCCGTCGCTCCCGGCTCGGGGCGCGGCGCGATCGCGCCGTCCGTGCAGGACGCCGCGCCGGCGAGCAGCAATGCAGCGAGCATCTGTCTCACGGCCTGCCTCCTCGTTCATGGGGATACACGAAGAGGCCGGAAACACGGGCGAAGCGGCTCACTGCTGTCGCCGGAGGGCGGAAATGCTATCTTCGCGGGTGGGGAGCCTGACCAGGCGAGCCCCAGGAGCATTCGTAACCTCGGCTGTTTGTGACAGGAGCCGTGGAGGGCGTGGAGGGAGTTGCGATGAGCAACAGCTCCGTACAACCCCCTCCTTGCCCTCCATGGCTCCTGTGAATCCCGCCGAGCACACGCAACCCGTCCCTCGGTCACTCGATGACCGGATCGACCTCCACCACCGAAGTCACTCGGCTGCTCGCGCTCGCGTCGCGGGGAGATCGCGACGCGGTGGACCGGCTCGTGCCGATCCTCTACGAGGAGCTGCGGCGCATCGCGCACCAGCGCATGCGTGGCGAGCGCGTGGGGCACACCCTCGAGACGACGGCGCTCGTCCACGAGGCGTACCTCGAGCTGGCGGGGCTCGACCGGATGGAGTGGCAGAGCCGCGCACACTTCCTCGCCGTCGCGGCGCGCGCGATGCGGCGCGTCCTCATCGACCACGCCGTCGCCCGCAACGCGCAGAAGCGCGCCGGAAAGCTGCAGGCGGTGCCGCTCGACGAGGTCCCCGACCTCGCCCTCGTCTCCGGCCAGCGCGCCGACGAGCTGCTCGCGCTCGACGAGGCGCTCGACCGGCTCGCCGGGGTGAGCGAGCGGCAGGCACGCGTCGTCGAGTGCCGCTTCTTCGCCGGGATGAGCGTCGAGGAGACGGCGGAGGCGTTAGGCACGTCGCCGGCGACGGTGAAGCGCGACTGGACGGTCGCGCGCGCCTGGCTGTACCGCGAGCTCGGCACATGACGACGCCGCTGCCGCGGGCAGGGGAGCTGATGCTCGCCGCGCTCGACCAGCCGACCCCCGAGCGCGGTGCCTTCCTCGCCCGCGCCTGCCGCGGCGACGACGCGCTCCGCCACGAGGTGGAGTCGCTGCTCGCGGCGCACGATACGGTGGGGATGCTCGATGCGCCGGTCGTGCGATTCGCGCCGAAGACGGGAGGCCAGGAGCCGGGGGCCAGGATCGGGCGCTACGAGCTGGGCGAGCGGATCGGCGTCGGGGGGATGGGCGTCGTTCATCGCGCGCTCGACACCGCGCTCGGCCGCACCGTCGCGCTCAAGTTCCTGCCCCCCCACCTCGGCGCCGACGAGCACGCGCGGGAGCGCTTCCGCGTCGAGGCGCAGGCGGCCGCCGCGCTCGATCACCCGAACATCTGCACCATCCACGAGATCGGCGAAACGGACGAGGGGCAGCTCTACATCGCGATGCCCTTCTATGAAGGGGAGACGCTGCGCGAGCGGATCGCGCGTGGTCCGCTGGCATCGAGTGAGGCGGTCGCCCTGGCGCGCCAGGCGGCGGAAGGGCTCGCGAAGGCGCACGAGCGCGGGATCGTCCACCGCGACGTGAAGCCCGCGAACCTCATGATCACGGTGGACGGCGTGGTGAAGATCGTCGACTTCGGGATCGCGAAGCTCTCGCGCGTGGCGCTCACCGGTCCCGGCGTGCGCCCGGGCACCATCGCCTACATGAGCCCCGAACAGGCACGGGGCGATGCGGTGGACGAGCGCGCCGACATCTGGGCGCTCGGCGTCGTGCTCTTCGAGATGCTCACCGGCAATCGCCCGTTCGCTGGGGAAGGCGAGGCCGCGGTGCTGCACGAGATCCTTCGCGGCGAACCGCGCTGGCCGACGTTAGGCGACGCGGGAGTGTCACCGGCGCTCGAGCGGGTCGTTCGCAAGGCGCTCGCCCGCGACACCGCCGATCGCTGGCCGACCGCGACCGAGCTCGCGCGACAGCTCGAGGCCGCGTTGCCGGGAGCGCTCGTCACGCGCGCCGCGAGACCGGCCGAGACGTCGCGCCCGTCGAGCGACGTCGCCGACGGCGAGCGGCGCAGGGCGACGGTGGTGGCGTGCCGGCTCGCCGGCTACACGCGGCTCGTCGAGCAGTCAGGCACCGCGGCGGCCGACCGCGTGACGCGCGAGGTGCGCGCAGCCGCCGAGTCGCTCGCGCTGCGCAACGGCGGGTTCGTCGACCGCGCGGGGGGCGACGCGATGGTGCTCGTGTTCGGGCTTCCCGCGGTGCACGAGGACGACTGCCTGCGCGCGACGCGGGCCGTGCTCGAGCTGCGCGACCGGGTGCACGAGATCAGCGCGCGGGTCGAGGAGCGAGGCGGGCCCACGCTGCGGCTGCGCGCCGGCATCGACACCGGCGCGGTGATCGTGCATCCGGCGAGCGCTCCCGGCGCGCCGCTCGAGATCACCGGTGCCGCCGCCGGCACCGCCGCGCAGCTCGCGAGTGCCGCGCCCCCGGGGGAAGTATGGGTGAGCGGGGAATGCCGGCGGCTGGTCGAGGGATTCGTGTGGACCGAGCCGCGACCACCGCTCCCGTCCGGCGATCGCGAGCAGCCGCTCGCACCCTATCGCATCACCGGCGAGTCGGGGCTGCAGACGCGCATCGAGGCAGCGGAGCGCGTGCGCGGACTCACGCCATTCACCGGTCGCGATCGCGAGCTCGCCCTCCTCCTCGAGGAGCTCGACACCGCCGCCGGTGGAACGGGTCGGCTCGTCGCCGTCGTCGGCGAGGCGGGACTCGGGAAGAGCCGGCTGCTCCATGAGCTGCGGCAGGAGCTGGACGAGCGCGAGGTCGTGCAGCTCCTCGGCCGCTGTCCGGCGCACGGAAGCGGGGGCGCGTATCTCCCCTTCATCGAGGTGCTGCGCGAGGCGCTGCGGCTCGGCGACGTGCGCGCGACCGCCGAAGCGGAGCGTGACGTAGTCGATCGCATCCGCGCGGCGGGGACGGAGCTCGAGGAGTTCATCCCCTACTATCTCCACCTGCTCTCCATTCCGAGCGACGGGTTCCCGCTGCCGCAGCACCTGCGCGGCGAGCAGTTCCGGCTCTCGATGCAGGAGGCGCTCGCCGCGCTCGTCACCATGAGCGCGCGCCGCGGGACGACGGTGCTCCTTCTCGAGGACTGGCACTGGGCGGACAATGCCTCGCGCGTCGTGCTCGGCCAGATCGTCGACCTCCTTCCGGAACAGCCGCTGCTCGTCGTCGTGACGACGCGGCCGGGGCGCGAGGAGGAGTGGAGCGGGAGCGCGAGCCGTCACACCCTGACGCTCCGCTCTCTCGAGCCGACGTCCTCGCTCGCGATGCTGCGCGCGCTGCTCCGGGTGCGCGAGGTACCGCGCGAGCTGGCGGCGCTCGTCCACGAGCGCACCGGCGGCAACCCCTTCTTCCTCGAGGAGCTCTGCCAGACGCTGCTCGAGGAGGGGATCCTCCGCGTCGAAGGCGAGCGGGTCACCGTCACGGGCGCGCTCGACGAGCTGCAGGTGCCGGACACGGTGCAGGCGGTGATCCGCGCCCGCCTCGACCGCCTGCATCGTGACACCCGCGAGGTGCTCCGGCTCGCCTCCGTCGTCGGACGCGAGTTCACGCGGCGGATCCTCGAGCACACGATGCCGGACGACGGCCGGCTGCCTAACGCGCTGGAGGCGCTGAAGGCCGCGGGGCTCGTCCAGCAGACGCGCGTGGTCCCCGACGCGGCGTACCGCTTCAAGCACGTGCTGACGCAGGAGGTCGCCTACGACGGGCTGCTCGAGCACCGGCG
>DATAIN010000363.1:0-2363 GCA_036262635.1 Gemmatimonadaceae bacterium
CGCGGGGTGCTCATCTCGGCCGCGATGCCCGCGTACTCGGCGCTCGAGGAGCACTTCCGTCAGGCGGTGAGGAGCGACGGATGAGGGCACGGCTCGGGCGCTACGGGCTCTGGCAGGCACGCGACTTCGTCCAGGATCGCGCGTTTGCGATCGCGCTCGTCTTCGGGCTGTTCGTCTTCATGGCATACGAGCAGCTCGGCGGCGGCACCCGGCAGCTCGTCTCGCAGGGCGGGGCGCACGCGGCGCAGGCGGCCGCGCGGATGATGGCGCAGAACGTTAGCCTCACCTGGTTCATCACCGCGCTCATCGCGGTCCACGGGATCAGCTCGAACGATCGGACCACCGGCCGCTTCCGCCTGCTCTTCGCGAAGCCGGTGAGCATGCGGCGGTTCTACGGTCAGGCATTCGCGCTGCACGGACTCCTCTATTTCGTTCTCGCCGCATTGTACGTCGCGGTGCTCGGCGCGCTCTATCCCGTGGCGCGGGTGACGGCGTCGTGGACGCTGGTCATCTTCAGCATCTCATATCTTCTCGTCGGCGGGGTCTGCTTCCTGTTCTCGGCGCTCTGGCGCTTCGACTGGGGGACGACCCTCGCCCTCGCCGGCTCGCTGACGTATCTCGCGGCGCGGTTCGAGCGGCACCCATGGCTCAACGGGTTCCCCCCGTTCTGGAAGCTGGCGGATCAGGTCGATTCGCTGAAATACCTCGCGCCGCTCGAGTGGTGGCCCCTCGCCTGGGCCGGCGCCTACGGCGTTGCATGCTTCCTGCTCGGGCTCGTCGTCCTCCGCCGACGCCAGCTCTCGACCTGACATGACGACGACCCTCCGCACGCCTGTCCATCCCGGCCTTCCCGCGCTCCCTCCCGCGTCGGTGCAGCGGCACGTCCTGCCTAACGGGCTGACCGTGCTGCTCCGTCGCGACACGTCGGCGCCCGTCGTCGCGATCGTCACCTACGTGAAAGCCGGCTACTTCGACGAGACCGACGACGTCGTCGGGATCGCGCACGTGCTCGAGCACATGTTCTTCAAGGGGACGGAGGCGCGCGGCGTCGGCGAGATCGCGAAGCAGACCAAGGCGGCGGGGGGCTACCTCAACGCCCACACGATCTACGACCACACGAGCTACTACGCCGTGCTCCCGTCGAGCGGCTTCGTCGAGGGGCTCGAGATCCAGGCCGACGCCTACGCCAACTCGCAGATCGAGGCGAACGAGCTGGCGAAGGAGCTCGAGGTGATCATCCAGGAGGCGAAGCGGAAGACCGACAACCCGCCTGCCGTCGCCACCGAGACGCTCTACGAGCTGCTCCACGACAAGCACCGCATCCGCCGCTGGCGCATCGGCCGCGAGGACGGGCTGCGCGCGCTCTGCCGCGACGATCTCGTCCACTTCTACCGCAACTTCTACCGGCCGAGCAACACGATCCTCGCCGTCGTCGGCGACATCGATCTCGACGAGGCGATCGCCCACGTCCACCGGCTGTATGGGGCGATCCCCGACGCGGGGGTCACGCGCTCCGTCGGGCCCGTCGAGGACGCCCCGGCGGAGTTCCGCTGCCGCGAGCTGGCGGGTGACGTCGCCGAGACACAGCTGGTGATCGGGTGGCGCACGGTTCCCGCCGAGTGCCCGGAGACACCGCTGCTCGACCTCGCGGCGACGGTGCTCGGCGCCGGACGCGCGTCGCGACTCTATCGTGCCGTGCGCGAACGGCAGCTCGCGGCGAGCGTCAGCGCGTACAATTACGGGATCACCGAGGTCGGCGTCTTCGTCATCCACGCGGAGACGGAGCCGCACAACACCCTCGCGGCCGGCCGCGCCATCTGGGCGCAGCTCGAGGAGCTGCGCGCGAACGGTCCGGGCGAGGCGGAGCTGGAGCGGGCGCGCCGGCTGTACGAGGCGCGCTGGGTGCGGCGCTTCGAGTCGATGGAGGGGCAGGCGAACTATCTCGCCGAGTGGGAGGCGCAGGGGAACTGGCGGCTCGGCGACGCCTACCTCCAGCGCATCATGACGGCGACGCCGGAGGAGGTGCGCGAGGTCGTCGTGCGCTACCTCGATCCGGATCGCGCGGGGGTCGTGATCTACCGCCCGCAGAGCGCGGAGCCGCTGCTCCGTTCGCCGCGCATGATGCGCGAGGAGCTCGGGCTGGGCGCGCCGCCCCTCGACGCCGAGCCCGCCCGCTCGGCGCGCATCGTGAACGCGTCGCCCGACACACCGTTGCGCGAGCGCGAGCAGGAAGGGGTCGTCGTCTATCGCACCAACCAGGGCGTTCCCATCCTCGTCCGCCGCAAGGCGGGGGCGCCGCTCGCGAGCATCGGCGTGCTCTCGCTCGGCGGCGCGGTCGACGAGGGCGCCGACGAGGCGGGGCT
>DATAIN010000364.1:0-5822 GCA_036262635.1 Gemmatimonadaceae bacterium
GGATGCACCAGATCCGTGAGCGGGTCGCCGATGAGATGATGCGGCGGATAGCCGAGCAACCGCTCGGCCGACGCGCTCTGGTAGCGCACGATCCCGTTCGCGTCGATGACCGTGACGGTGTCGGAGGAGTGCTGGACGAGCGAGCGGAATCGCGCCTCCTGCAGCCGCCCCTCGCGATCGAGCCGCACGTTCTCGCGCAGCGCGACGAACTGGCGCGCCACCACGCAGAGCGTGAGCAGCACCGTCGCGTAGAGCACCGTTCGATCACTTCTCGACCAGCCCTCCGACGCGGCGATGATCGGTAGATATCCGCCGACGATGAAGAGATAGGGCAGGCGCGCGAAGCGCCGGTCGCCGGCCTGCTCGAACGAGGGGTGCTCGCCACCACCGCGGCGATGCTGGTACAGCGCGCCGGCGAACATCAGCGCGTCGCCGAGCATCCAGAGCAGGTCCACCGGGTGACCGCCGCGATAGCTGTCGGCCATCGCGAGCGGAGTGTAGACGCTGTCGCCGAGCGCCAGGACGAGCTGTCCGGCGGCCATGATCTGCAGCGCGACCGTGGAGCGGCGATCGGTGCCGCGCATCAGGACGAGCGCGATGGCGAGGATGCCGATCAGGTCTCCCGCCGGGGTGAGCAGGTTGGAGACGACGAGCCAGTCGAGCTCCGGCGCGCCCGCGTAGCGGAGCCGGATCATGAAATACCAGACGAGCGTCGCCGCGCCGATCCCGACGGTGGCGAAGTCGAGGCTCACTCGCGCCCGCGCGGTGCGCGTCTGATGCGCCGGCCCGAAGCAGAGCACCCCGAGCGCGAGCAGCGTGGGGTAGACCGCCGAGAACGTGTCGACGACCATCCGTCCGAGCCGGTCGCGCCCGAGGAACAGGTCGTTCGCCGCCCAGAGGTTGGTGCTGGTCCAGAGCACCAGGTACGCCCCGGCGAGGAGCGCCCAGCCGCGCCGGACGCGCGGACGGAGACGACGATCGCGCGCGTTCGCCCACGCCATCGCCGCCATCACCAGGCCGACGGGGGCGAAGAAGGCGTTGCCGATCGACTCGCGCCACGCCGCCGGTGTGGGCTCGAGCAGCAGCCAGCTCGCGTGGACGATCACGTACGCGAGGACGGCCGCGCCCTGCCATCCCCAGCTCGCGACGAACGCCACGACGCGACGCCGGTCGAGCGTGGCTCTCGATCGGATGGTGTTCCCCACACGCGGGGTGGTCATGTCGTCGCGGCCGGAATGAGAATGCACGAAGCTCCTGCTTCGAGTCTCGGCAGCAGCGCCGACAACTTGAGGGTCGGAGACGACGCGGCCCCCGGCCATGCCGTTAGGCATGGCCGGGGGCCGTCGCGGCGCGCGAGCGCGCCGGTCGTCAGCTGCCGCTCAGCGCAGCGCGCGGAGGACGGCGACCGTCGCCGCCGCGCCCGCGGCGAGCAACGAAGCGGCGGCCACCGCGGCGGTGCCCGGCGTCATCGTCACTTCCTTGCGCCACCAGGTGGCGTGACCGTCGGCGGTCGTCGTCATGTCGGCCGGAAGCGAAGCCATGATCTGCGCCTCGAGGTCGGCCGACGGACGCATCGCGCGGCGACGCTCCGTCTCCTCGGTGATCTTCAGCCAGAAATCGACGTCGCGCGCCGTCTCGGCGGTGCGGACCGCCGACTCGGGCATCTCGCCATCGAGCCAGGCGTGAATCGCCGCCGACGTGCGGCTCTGGCCAAGGGGCACTTCGCGATCCGTGAGCGGCTGGCGCTCGGCACCGGCACGCTGCGGCGACTTGTCGCTGCCGCTGCTGCGGTTGCCCTGGGTGTTCATGTCGTCAAGCATTAGGCGTACTTCTCCTCGAGAAGGACTTGGAGCGCCTCGCGCGCACGGTGTACGCGCATCTTAAGAGCCCCGACGGTGGTCCCTAAAAGGTCCGCCATCTCCTCGTACGATCGGCCTTCGACGTGCTTCATCACGAAGGCCTCGCGCAGCGAGGCGGGGAGTGCGGCCAGCGCACGATCGAGATCGCTTTTCAGTTCCGTCCGGTCGAGCTCTTCGTCGGGCGTCGCATATCCGGACGGCTGGTCATCCTCGTCGTAGCTCAGGTGGGTGCGGCGGATGTTCTTCAACCAATCCTTGCACCCGTTCGCGACGATCCGGAACACCCATGCGTCGAAGCGACCGCGCACCTCGGCGAGGTGCTGGAACGCCTTGATGAAAGACATCTGGAGGATGTCTTCCGCGACGTCGGGGCTCCCCGTCATGCACAGCGCGTGACGATAGAGCGGATCGCTGTACCGGGAGATGAGGGTCCGGAATGCGTCCCGGTTTCCCGCCAACACCCGGCCGATGATCGCCTGATCCGAGTCCGGCTGGTCGGCTAACTGCTGCCCCGGGTCCTGCGGCGCTGTCTGCTTCACAGCGCTACCGTCGCGCCGTTGCTGGCGCTTGGCGAGGGGTCGCCGGCGAGTCGTCTCGATGAGGACGTTGGCCACGACCGCATGACGATCGGGGACCGGACGCGTAACAGCATGTGCGGGCGAGGCTGAGGAAATCCCGGGGGGAGAGCACGCTTCGGGGAAACATAGGCTCTCGGTCCACCGAGCGCGAGGGGCGATTCAGGCGTTTCGCGGGGCGCGAACTTGCAGTATGCCAACGTCCTACCGGCTTTCACCTCGTCCTGCGTCACCAAAAGCGGTCGTGAAAGCCCCCCAGCCGCGGGCCCGGATCAGCTCCCCGTGCTGGTCCAGTCGGGGCGGATCCAGCCGGACCAGCCCACCGACCGGCGACGCGACCCCGCTCAGCGGCGACGCCCTCACCTCGCGCAGCGCCTCGAGCACCGAGCGCACCGTCCCGCAGGGGATACCGGCTGCGTCGAGCGAGCGCACCCATTCGCTCGCCGTGCGCGAGCGCAGCCGCTCGGCGAGCGCAGCGACGACGCGCTCCCGATGCGCGAGCCGTCCGGCGTTCGACTCGAGCGCGGGATCCTCGCCGAGCGAGTCGAGGCCGAGCACTCGGGTCAACGCTTTCCACTGCAGGTCGTTCCCGACGGCGATCACCAGCGGGCGGTCGGCGGCGTCGAAGAGCTGATATGGAACGAGATTGGGATGCGCGTTGCCCCAGCGCCGCGCCTCGCTGCCGCTGACGAGGGCGTTCTGCGCGACGTTCACCAGCGCCGCGGTCGCGCTCGCGGCGAGAGAGATGTGAAGGCGCGCGCCCTCTCCCGTGCGGGCCCGCCCCACGAGCGCGGCGAGGATGGCGGCCGCCGCATCCTTCCCGGCGACGACGTCGGCCAGCGCGACGCCCACCTTCATCGGTGACCCATCTGGCTCCCCGGTGATGGCCATCCATCCGCTCTCCGCCTGGACGACGTAGTCGTAGCCGGGGCGGTCGCTGTCCGCGCCGAAGCCCGTGATGGAGAGCCACACCAGCGAGGGGCGCTCGGAGCGGATCTGGTCGGGATCGAGCCCCATCCGGGCGAGTGTGCCTCGCCGGAAGTTGTCGACCACGACGTCGGCCTCTTCCATGAGATCGCGGACCAGCGCCCGGTCGCGCCAGGAGCCGAGGTCGGCTGCCAGGCTGAGTTTGTTCCGGTTGACGCTGAGGAAGTAGGCGCTCTCCCCCCGCTCGTCGAAGGGGGGTCCCCACCCCCTCGTTTCGTCGCCCTCCTCAGGCCGCTCGACCTTGATGACCTCGGCACCGAGGTCGCCGAGCATCATCGTGCAGAGCGGACCGGCGAGGACTCGCGTGAGGTCGACGACCCTGATCCCTAGTAGCGGCAGTGTGGCGCGATTATGTTTCATTGCTACTGCTGCTGACGATCGCCGCAGGCCTCATTGGGCCGCTGCTGAGAGTGGCGGCTACGGGGTAAACGAGTGACGCGCGGGGCCCGAAAGCCTTGCGTAGATGGCGAAAAATCATATACTTGCCGCCGCTCGGGCCGCTGCGCAAGCGGCGGGCGAAGGAGCCGTAGCCAGTGTCGGTGCAGACCCGGCGGCTTCGCACGCGGGACGAAGGATCAACATGGCGGACAAAGTGCAGACGACCGAGATCAAGACACCGGCCCCCGCCCCAGCGGCCGAGGGCGCGGCTCCAGCGGCTGGAGCGCCGGCTCCCCGCCGCGGCCCGGGCCACCGCGGCGCCGACGTCCGCGACACCGTCGCGGAGATGACGGAGAAGGCGCAGCAGCTGAGCCTCGAGGCCGGAAGCAAGGTCGCCGGCGCGATGAAGGACGTCATCTACGCCGCGGCGGGGATCACCGGCTTCGCGATCGAGAGCGCGCGCGACCTGGTGCAGTACATGGTCCGCCGCGGCCAGATGCGCAGCGAGGAGGCCGAGCGCATCATGCGCGAGGTCGAGGACGCGCACGCCAAGCGGAAGCCCGGCTCGCCGGCGCCCGCCCCGCGTGCCGCGGAGCCGCCGCGCATGGTCGCGCCCACCCCGGCCCCGCAGTACGTCCCGCCGAAGCCGCACTCGCCGATGCCGACCTCGGCGCCGATCCCGTCGCGCCCGACCGGCAAGTCGGCCGCTCCGGCGAAGACCCCCGCGAAGGCCAGCCAGTCGGCGAAGCCGGCGGCGAAGAGCGCCCCGGCGAAGGGCAAGGTCGCGGCCCGCGCGAAGACTCCGCCGAAGGCTGCCGCCAAGAGCGGCGGCGCGAAGAAGGCCGCGAAGAAGCGTTAGGCAGCGCGCTCCACCATCACTCCCCGCCGCCCTCCGGCATCGCCGCGAGGGCGGCGAGCCATTTCGCGAGCATCTCCGGCGACGACACCACCCACTCGGCGATGGTCTCGCGCGGCTCCTCCCCCTCGACGTGGATCGTGACTGCCCGCGAGCGCCACTCGCGCAGCGCGCGCATCGCGTCCTCGTCGGTCGTGTCGTCGCCGGCGAAGACGATCGACGCCCCGTCCTCCGCGGCGCCGAGCCGCTCGGCGAGCGCGCGCACGGCGGTGCCCTTGTCCACCGCGACGGGGGGACGCACCTCGACGACCTTTCGCCCATGGGTGACGCGCAGCCCCGCCTCGGCGGCCAGCGCCTCGATCGCCGTCTGGAGGCTCGCGGCCTCGCGCGGCTCCGCGAGCCGGTAGTGGATGCTGAGCGTGGCACCCTTGTCCTCGAGCAGCGCGCCGGGGACGCGCGCGGTGAGCGCCCGCGCCCGGACGCTCACCGCGGCGAGCGCCGACTCGAAGGGCGCGACCCGCTCGTCGAGGCGGAGCGAGCCGTCGGGGGCGAGGGTCTCGAGCCCGTGGTTCCCCACCGCCCACAGCCCCTCCACGCCGACGAGCCGTCGCGCATCGGCGGCGCCTCGCCCCGAGACGAGACCGACGTGCACCGCGGGGCGCGCGGCGAGAGCGCGCAGCGCCGACGTCGTCGCCGCGGGAACCGCCGCGTCCTCCGGACGGGGCGCGATCGGCGCGAGCGTGCCGTCCACGTCGAGGAGGACGACGAGCGGCGTGCCGGCGATGCGGCTGCCTAACGCCGCCGGATCCGCGGGAAGTGGACGCGGCCCGGCGAGCGCGCCCCTCACACGACGCGCGCCGGACGCGACGCGCGGGCCTCGTACATCGTCGAGACCGCGCTGATCACCGCCTCCAGCCAGTCGAAGATCGTCGCCCGGCGAAGCGCGGTCCGCATCCGGCGCATGCGTGCCTCGCGCTCGTCGAGCGGCATCTCGAGCGCGGCGCGGATCCCGTCGGCCAGTCCGTCCACGTTGAAGGGATTCACCAGCACCGCCCCCTCGATGTCCTCCGCCGCGCCGGTGAAGCGCGAGAGCAGGAGCACTCCGCGCTCGTCGTGCTGCGAGGCGATGAACTCCTTCGCGACGAGGTTCATCCCGTCCTGGAGCGA
>DATAIN010000365.1:0-1782 GCA_036262635.1 Gemmatimonadaceae bacterium
AGAGCGCCGCGGCGACTCGGCAGAGCGCGATCACTGCCGCGCTCCTCCAGGCGGCCGCGGTCCCGCTCGAGACCGCGCGCGCCTGCGCGCGCGTCGCACGCCTCGCCGCCGCGGTGGCGGAGCGCGGCAACACCAACGCCGCCTCCGACGCCGGCGTCGCCGCTCTCCTCGCCGAAGCCGCCGCGAAGGGCGCCGCCTACAACGTCCGGATCAATGTGGCGTCGCTCGCGGAACGCTCGCAGGGCGCCGCGCTGCTCGACGAGATCGGGCGGGTGCTGCGGGAGACGAGCGACCACGCCCGGCGGGCGGAGGCGGCGGTGGAGAGCAGTCTGGCGCCCTGACGCCCGGCGGCTGAAAGCAGGAGGCTGAAAGCAGGAGGCCGAAAGCCCATCGCCTCCAGCCTTCTGCCTCGAGCCCCGCAGCCATTCACGCCGCCCGAGTCAGCACCCGCGGCCCGTCCGCCGTGATCGCGACGGTGTGCTCGAAGTGCGCCGAGCGGGAGCCGTCCTGGGTGACGACGGTCCACTTGTCGCCTAACGTGCGCGTCGCAGGCCCGCCGACGTTCACCATCGGCTCGATCGCGATGCAGAGCCCGGGGACGAGGGGCTGGCCGCGCTTCGGCTTGCCGTGGTTCGGGACCTGCGGCTCCTCGTGCGGCTCGACGCCGATCCCGTGGCCGACGAGGGTGCGCACGACGCTGAACCCCGCCGCCTCCACCACGTGCTGCACGGCGGCGCCGATGTCGCCGATGTGGTTGCCCGGCTGCGCGGCCTCGATCCCCACCTCGAGCGACTTCGCCGTCACCTCGAGCAGCTTCGCCGTGCGGGCGTCCACCGTGCCGACGGGGACGGTCGCCGCCATGTCGGTGTAGTAGCCCTTGTACTTCACCCCGATGTCGATCGAGACGATGTCGCCGTCGCGCAGGACGCGCGAGCGCGAGGGGATGCCGTGCACGATCTCGTTGTTCACCGAGGTGCAGAGCGTCGCCGGGAAGCCGTAGAGTCCCTTGAACGCGGGGAGCGCCCCCTCGTGGCGGCGGATGAACTCCTCGGCGATCGCATCGAGCTCGCCGGTCGAGATCCCCGGACGCACCGCGGCGCGCGTCGCCTCGAGCGCGGACGCCAGGATGCGCCCGCCCTCCGCCATCACCTCGATCTCACGCGCCGACTTCAGCTGGATCACTTGCCGATCGCCTCCAGTGCGCGCGCCGTCACTGCGTCCTGCGTCCCCACCGCGTCGATCGTGCGCACGTTCACGCCCGCCTTCCGGTACCAGTCGAGCACCGGCGCGGTCTGCCTTCCATACACCGCGAGCCGGTTGCGGATCGCCTCGGGCTCGTCGTCCTTGCGGCGCACGAGCTTCCCGCCGCCCTTCTCGCAGACGCTCCCCGGCTCCTTCCCCGTGTAGGGCGTCTGACACTTCTCGCATACGGTGCGCCCGCCGAGCCGTTTCACCAGCTCGTCCTCGGCGACGTCGAAGAAGAGCACCGCGTCGACCTTGCGACCGAGCTCCTTCAGGACGCGCGCGAGGCCCTCCGCCTGCGGGAGCGTGCGCACGACGCCGTCGAGGAGGGAGCCTTTCCGCGCCCCGTCCCCCGCCAGCGTCTCCTTCATGATCGCGAGGATCACCTCGTCGGGGACGAGGTCGCCGCGCTCCATGTAGGCCTTCGCCTCGAGCCCGCGCGGCGTGCCTTCGCGGACCGCGTTGCGGAGGACGTCCCCGGTCGCGACCTGCGGGATGCCGAGCTTCGCCGAGAGGCGTTGCGCCTGCGTGCCTTTCCCC
>DATAIN010000366.1:0-5240 GCA_036262635.1 Gemmatimonadaceae bacterium
GATCCCCGCGCCGATGAACAAGCCGACCGTCGTCCAGCGCGACACGGAGACGTAATGGTCCTCGCTCCCCGTCCGGTTCACGAAGCGCTTGTAGAAGTCGTTGACGAGGTAGCTCGCACCCCAGTTGAGCTGCGTGCCGACGGTGGACATGTAGGCCGCCGCCATCCCGGTCATCATGAAGCCACGCCAGGGGGTCGGCAGCAGGTCGACGAACGCGTGGACGTAGCCGCTCTCCTTGTCGGCCAGCGTCGGGTAGAGCAGGATGGTCGCGAGCCCGGTGATGATCCACGGCCAGGGGCGCAGCGCGTAGTGCGCGACCTGGAAGAAGAGCGTCGCCAGCACGCCGTCGCGCTCCGTCTTCGCGCTGAAGATGCGCTGCGCGACGTAGCCGCCGCCCCCGGGCTCCGCGCCGGGATACCACGCCGCCCACCACTGCACGCCAAGGAAGACGGCGAGGGAGAGCAGCGGCATCCACGCATAACCCATCAATCCTCCGCTCGGCGAGACCGTCACCGGGAGCACCGAGAGCGCGGCCTCCTCGCTGCCGAAGTGTGAGGCCAGCCCCGCCTTCAGCGCGCCCATCCCGCCGACGGCCTTCACCGCGTAGATCGCGAGCACGATGACCGCGGTCATCTTGATGACGAACTGGACGAGGTCCGTCCAGAGCACCGCCCACATCCCGGCAGCGGAGGAGTATGCGACGGTGATGATGAAGCAGATCGCGACGGCGACCACTTCTCCCGACACGGTCGTCCCGAAGATCTGCACGTCGTGCAGCCCCAGGGAGATCGTGAGGATCTTGATCATCGCCCGCGTCACCCACCCCAGGATGATCAGGTTGATCGGGAGGGCGAGGTACACGGCGCGGAACCCGCGAAGCACCGCGGCCGGCTTGCCGGAATACCGGATCTCCGCGAACTCGACGTCGGTCATCACGTTGGCTCGCCGCCAGAGCCGCGCGAAGAAGAACACGGTGAGCATCCCGCTCATCAGCATGTTCCACCAGAGCCAGTTCCCGGCGACGCCGTGCGCGACCACCAGTCCGGTGACGACGAGCGGCGTGTCGGCGGCGAAGGTCGTGGCGACCATGCTCGCGCCGGCGAGCCACCACGGCACGTTGCGGCCCGAGAGGAAGTACTCGCTCAGGCTCTCGCCACCCTTCTTGGTGAAGAGGAGGCCGATCCCGGCGGAGAGGACGAAGTACGCGACGACGATCGCCCAGTCGATGGCGGTGAGGGTCATGGCGTGCGGCTCGGGGTTCTGGGAAAGAGGGGAGTCGATCCCTGCCTAACGGTCTCGAGCACCGACAGCGCCGCGTCGGCCACGGCGATGCGCGCCGGCCCGACCCGGTTGTTCTGCCGCGTCGGGTTGACGCGGTTGGTCAACAGCACGACGAACACGTCGTTCGCCGGGTCCATCCAGATCGAGGTGCCGGTGAAGCCGGTATGGCCGAAGGCCGCCGGCGACATCCGCCGTCCCGCCGAGTTGCCGCCCGTGGGCTTCTCCCACCCGAGCGCGCGGTTGGAGAACGACGAGTCGCGCGCCCGCTGGAAGGCGAGGATCGTGTTCCGGTCGAGGATCTTCTTCCCGTCCAGGGTGCCGAAGTTGAGGTACATCTGCGCGAAGCGCGAGAGGTCGCGCGCGGAGCTGAAGAGCCCCGCGTGGCCGGCGACCCCGCCTAACGCCCCGGCGTTCTCGTCGTGAACCGTGCCCCAGATGAGCCGCTGGCGGAAGGAGTCGTACTCCGTCGGCGCGATCCGCGCGAGCAGCGAGCTGTCGGGCTTGTAGCGCGTGTCGCGCATCCGCAGGGGCGTCCAGACGTGGCGCCGCAGATACGCGTCGAGCTTCTCGTGCGAGACCTTCTCGACGATCTGGCCGAGGAGGATCGCCCCGAGGTCGCTGTACACCATCTGGACCCCGGGCTCGGTGTCCAGCGGCGTCTCGTAGACGATGCGCAGCGCCGAGTCGGGGCTCACGCCTTCCTTGTGGAGGGGACGCCACGCGGGGAGCCCCGACTGGTGCGTCAGCAGGTCGCGCACCGTGACATGCCGCTTCTTCGCGCCCTTCCAGCGGCGGGGGTCCTTCCACCGCGGGAGGTAGCGCTGCACCGGCGCGTCGAGCCGCACCTTGCCCTGCGCGACGAGCTGGTTCATCGCGCTCGTCATCCCGACGACCTTCGTCAGCGACGCGAGGTCCCAGAGGATGCTGTCGTCTGGCTCGGGCGACGGCGCCCAGTTCACGTGTCCGACGCCGACGCTCGCCAGGATCCGGTCGTGAGTGCCGATCACCGCGTACGCGCCCGGGAAGGCGCTGTCCGCCTGGAAGGCGGTGAGCACCGCGCGCACCGTGTCGGCGACGCGCCGCGCGACGAGCGAGTCGCGCACCGGCCGACCCGCCACCGCGCGCGCCGCGGCGCGCTCGCTCCACGACGACAGCGCATTCCAGCCGAGCAGATAGGTGTTCGCGGCCGGGAACTGGCGGATCATGTACGGATCGCCCATCGAGAGGACGATCGCGTTAGGCACCGCCTTGAGGATGCGCTGGGTCATCGTCGCGATCCGCGGCGGAACGCCGGCGTACCCCTTCGCCGGTACCGGCCGCGCGAAGTGCGCCACGACCACGGCTTCGGCATCGGCGGCGCGCGCCGCGGCCGCACTCACCTGCGCGTTCGTCGACTTGGGCGTCAGCGTCACCGTCGAGAGCGACTGGTGCCTCGCCTTGAGCAGCGCGCGCAGCTCGTCGGTGAACGCCGTCCCCGGATGGGCGCCCGGGTACGGCTCGGCGCCTTCGTCGAGATAGACGATGGCGAGCACGCGCGACGCGCGCTGCAGCCGCCAGATCGCGTTTCCGCGGTCGCGCGCCAGAACGATCGACTGGCGCGCCATCTCCGTCGCGATCGAATCGACGTCGGCGCGGTGGAACGCGCTCGCGAGCGCGGTGGTGTCGACCATCCGCGTCGCGTTGAGCGCGATCCGCTCCTTCGCGGCGAGCACGCGGCGCACCGAGGAGTCGAGGCGCGCCTGGCTGATCGTCCCCGCGTTCACCGCGGCGACGATCGCGTCGATCACCGCGCGGTGATCGGTCGGGTCGAGGAGGACGTCGTTGCCGGCGAGCAGGGCGCGCACCGCGGCCTCGCCGGGCCCCGCGCTGCCGACGCCCTTCATCGAGAGCGCGTCGGTGACGATGAGCCCATCGTACTTCCACTCACGGCGGACGAGATCCTGCAGGATCGGTGCGCTCAGGCTCGCCGGAGTCGAATCGCCGGTGATGGCCGGAAGCGCGACGTGCCCGCTCATGATCGACGAGACGCCGATCGCCGCCGCCGAACGGAAGGGGCGCAGCTCCGCCGTGTCGAGCCGCGCTCGGCTGGAATCGAGCGTCGCGCGCTCGACGTGGGTGTCGACCGCGACCGCGCCGAGTCCGGCGAGATGCTTCACGGAGGTGAGGATCCCCGCCGCCTGCGCGCAGCGCGCGTACGGAAGCGCGAAGCGCTCCACGATCGCGGGGTCGGCCCCGAAGGCGCGCACGCCGATGCTCGGGTTGTCGGGGCGCGTGTTGAGGTCGACGTCGGGGGTCAGCGTCCAGTTGATCCCGACCGCGCGCGCCTCCTCCGCGGTGATCCGCCCCGCCGCGCAGGCGAAGGTCGTGTCGCGCGTCGCGGCGATTCCCATCGGGTAGGGAAACGACGTCCCCTCCGGGATGATGCGCTGTCCCGCGTCGAACTCCAGATCACCGGCGACGAAGAGCGGCAGCGCCGCCGCGCCCTGGAGCGTGTTGGTGGTGCGCGCGATCTGCGCAGCGGCGCCCGGGCCGATGATCACCCCACCGATGGAATCGGTGCCCACCCACTCGAGGGCGGCGAGGGCGGCCTTCGCGTCGGGTGCGGCATTGCCGGGCACCCAGCGCACGACGAGCTGCGCCGCCTTCGCGCGGAGCGAGAGCGTCGGGAGCACCGAGTCCGTCCACGGCGTCGGGACTCGGACCGGCGCGGCCTCCCGCGGCGCCGGAGGCGTGCTGTCGGGGCGCGGGTGCGCGGTGTCGGCCTCGATCGGAGCGGGCGCCGGTGCGGGGGCGGGGGGGCGGGAAGAGCAGGCGAGCCAGAGCGCGCCCGCGGCGGCAACGCCGACGGAGGCGATCGTGCGCCGGGAAAGCTGGATCATCGAGTGGTGTCGCTCGCGTTGGGTACCACGACCGCGGCGCGGGCGAGACCGTCGCCGCGGGTGAAGAAGCCGGGAAGAGAGATCGGCGAGCGGCCGCCGATCGGCGCGAGGCCTAACGTCGCGCGCGCCGCCGCCCGCTCCAGCGCGTCGCCCACACCGTACGTGACGATGTAGGTCCGGACGCGCGGGAACTGCCGGATGACGTAGGGATTGCCGTGCGCGACGACGATCACCCGCTCGCGCGTCGCGAGCGAGTCGATCCACTGCGCGACCGCGGGCGCGACGGCGAAGCGGCCGCTCCCCTCGATGGTCCGCACGTGCGTCGTGACGACGATCGCGTCGTAGCCGGTGAGCGCGGCGGCGAGGGAATCGAGCTCGGGGCGCGCGCTGCGCGGAGAGATGCGCACGAGGCGCGCGGTCGGCACCTGCGCCCGCATCGCGGTCGCGAAGGCACGGCCCGCGCGCAGCTCGGTCTCCGGCGCGTAGCTCACGACCGCCACGCGCTTCGCCGTCGCGGCGAGGGGGACGAGACTCGCGCTGTCGCGGAGCAGGGTGATCGCCGACGTCGCGATCCGGTCGGCGAGCGCCCAGTGCTCCGGCGAGCCGACCTCGCGCCGCAGCGCGGCGACATCGACGAGGCGCGAGCGGTTCAGCCCGAGCCGAGCCTTCGCCGCGAGGATGCGCCGCACCGACGAATCGACGCGCGCGGCTGTGATCGCGCCGCTGGTCACCGCGCCCTCCACCGCGTCGATCGCCCGCGTGACGTCGCTCGGCTTCACGAGAACGTCGGCGCCCGCCTGCACCGCGAGCACCGCGCTGCGCTCCACAGTGTAGCCCTCACCGACCGCTTCCATCGTCAGCGCGTCGGTGTAGGTCAGACCGCGGAAGTGCAGCGTGTCGCGCAGCAGGCCGGTGACCACGCGCGGCGCGAGCGTCGCGGGCACGTTGTCGCCTTCGACGGCGGGGAGCGCGATGTGCGCGGTCATGAACGCGGAGACTCCCGCGTCGATCGCGGCGCGGAAGGGCACCAGCTCGACGCTGTCGAGGCGCGCCCGATCGGACTTCACGATCGGCAGCGCG
>DATAIN010000367.1:0-9566 GCA_036262635.1 Gemmatimonadaceae bacterium
GCCGCCACCTCCGCGCCATGTCCTCCCGCGCCGATGATCACGAGCGGCGTGGGCGATCCCCCGTGCCCCATCGCTAGCGAACGGCGCGCGACGACGCGATCAGGTCGAGCATCCCGATGAGGCCGCGGTGGTCGCGGGTCCCGAGGCCGGTCAGCTCCTTCAGCCATTTCGCGTTGCGATAGAAGATCGCTTCCGGGTCGGCGATCCGCCCGGTCACGATCGCCTCGACGATCTCCTCGGCGCCCGCCTGGACGGTCACCCGCGGCTGTATCCCCTCTTCGCGCATCCGCGCCGTCGAGACGTGATAGTTGCGGTTGTCGGGGTTCTCGAGCTCGATGAAGCGCTCCATCGCGCGGGGGTTGATACCCTTGAAGACGTCGATGAGGTCGATCACCCGCAGGTTCTCATGCGCGATGTTGCACATGAGGTGGCGATGTCTCGGCGTCTCCGCGAAATGAATGAACGCTCGCGCGCAGTCCGCGACGTGCAGGAAAGGTCGCCACTGGAGCCCGTTCCCGAACACCCGCAGCTCGTTGTACAGCGTCGACGTGTAGCTGAAGATGTTGATGACGAGATCGAACCGCATCCGCGGGCTGAAGCCGTAAAGCGTGCCGTTGCGCAGGATCGCCGGCCGCCAGGCACGATCGGCGATGCTGAGCAGGAAGCGGTCGCTCTCGACCTTGGAGCGCGCGTAGACGGTCAGCGGGTTTGTCGTCCCTTCCTCGTCCTGCTCGTCGTCGGCTTCGCCGTAGACGGAGCACGAGGAGGAGAACACGAAGCGGATCCCCTTCGCCTTGCACGCGAGCGCGAGGTCGCGCGTGCTCGCGAAGTTCACCTCCTCCGTCAACGTCGGGTGCAGCTCCGCCGAGGGGTCGTTGGAGATCGCGGCGAGGTGGATGACGACGTCGATGTCCTTCAGCACCCGTTCGAGCAGCTCGCCGTCGGCTACTACCTGGCGGATGTCGTCGCGAACGATGTCGACCGCGGGGCGCATCGCGCGCAGGTGCTCGACGCCGAAGTAGCCGATGTCGAGCACGCGGACGTTGTGGCCGCGGACGAGGAGCTTGGGAACGAGCACGGAGCCGAGGTATCCGGCCCCGCCGGTGACGAGGATGTTCATGGTGCCTGGTGGTCGTGGCGCGTCGCGACTAGACGGTGGCGAGACGCCCGCGCGCGGGCCTGCGCGCGAAGTACCCGCGCACCGTGCCGAACAGATAGTCGATCTCCTCGTCGCTCATCACGGTGTGCAGCGGCAGGGCGACGATGTTGTCCTTGATCTGCTCGGTGAAGCTGAGGTCCTGCTCGCGGTAGCGGCCGCGGTAGAACTTGAGCGCGTGCGTCGCCGTGTAGTAGCGGCGAACGGCCACTCCGTTCTGCTGCATGTAGGCGACGAAGGGCGTCGCTTCCTCGGGGAGGATGACCGGGAAGTAGAGGTAGGGGCAGTTCACGTCCGGATGCACCTGCATCGTCCTGAGCACGCCGTCGGCCTCGAGCTCGCCGAAGAACTCGCGATACCGGGCCGCGTTCCTCGCCCGGCTCGAGAGGATGAAGTCCACCTTGTCGAGGTTGCGGAGCCCGACCAGGGCGCAGACCTCCGTCATCTTCGAGTTCAGCCCGGGCATGTCGACGTCGCCCCGCGTCTTCTCGTACTGCCCGAAGTCGCGCAGTCGGAGCAGATAGTCCGCGATCTCGGGGTCGTTGACGATGTTCGCGCCGCCCTCCATCGAGTTGAACACCTTCGTCGCGTGGAAGCTGATCATCTCGCTGAAGCCGAACTCCCACGAGTGCTTCCCCTTGAACGTCGAGCCGAACGCGGGGGCATTGTCGAGGATGACGACGAGGTCGCGCGTCTTCGCGAGGCGGCCGAGCTTCTCGAGATCGACCAGATTGCCATACGCACCGACCGCCATGATCATGCGGATGTCGGACGAGTCCACGACCGCCTTCTCGACGTCGAGCACGAGACCGGCGTCGACGTCGCAGAAGACCGGCTTCAGGTTGTTGGTCACGATCGCGTTGATCGTCCCCGAGAAGGTGAACGAGGGGACCAGCACCTCGAACGATTGGTGCGGCCCGTACCCCAGCTTCTCCTTCCACGCCTGGATGAGGTGATAGAGCGACATCTCGCCGTTGCAGTTCACCGACGGCTTGATGGGGCAGCCGTAGTACTGCTGCAGGCGCTCCTCGAACTGCCGGACGAACGGCGAGTTGTTGGTGACCAACCCGGTGCGCAGAGCCTCCTGAAACTGGTCCGCGAACTCGGCCAGGTCGGGCATGAAGGGTCGGACGATGTTGATCTGCATGGTCACGTCGCAATCCGGGGGAGCGGGGCCGGTGCCGGCATCATCGAAGCTATGGTCCTGCCGATCTCGAGCGAGGCCGTCGCGGCCGGCGAAGGGGCATTGCAGACGTGAACGGCCCCGGGGCTCTGGACGATGAGAAAATCGTCCTCCAGAGTCCCGTCCGGCCGCAGCGCCTGCGCTCGCACCCCTGCCTCACTCGGGACGACGTCGTCCTCGGTGATCGCGGGCACCAGCCTTTGCAAGGATCGGACGAAGGCGGCGCGGCTCAGGCTCCGGGCGACCTCGTGCAGCCCGTCCCGCCAGTGCCGCGCGGCCAGACGCCACCAGCCTGGGAAGGCGAGCGTCTCCAGCAGATCCCGGACGTTCACCCTCGCCTTCGTGTAGCCCTCGCGGGCGAAGGCGAGGACGGCGTTCGGTCCGAGGTGGACCGAGCCGTCGATCATCCGCGTGCAATGGACCCCGAGGAAGGGGAAGAGGGGGTTCGGGACGGGGTAGATGAGCCCCTTGACGAGGTCCCTGCGCCCGGGCCGGAGCTCGTAATACTCGCCGCGGAAGGGCACGATCCGGGCGTCGAGGGGAGCGCCTGCACCGCGCGCCAGGCGGTCGCTGTGGAGCCCGGCGCAGTTCACGATCGCCCGGGCAGGGATCTCCCCACTGTCCGCCACGACCCGACCCGGCTCGATCGCCTTGACCCGTACCCCGCAGCGAACCTCCCCGCCGTCGCGGACGATCAGCTCTGCGAGGCGGGCCGCAACGCGCCGATAGTCGACGATGCCGGTGGACGGGACATGGAGCGCCGCGATCCCGGCGGCGTGCGGCTCGAAGGCAAGGATGCCGGCCGCGTCGACCCGACGAACCTCGAGCCCGTTCTCGACACCGCGCTGATGCAGCCGCTCGAGCTGAGGTAGCTCCTGCTCGTCGGTCGCCACGATCAGCTTCCCGCAACGCTCGAAGGGAATGTCGTGCTCGACGCAGAATGCCTGCATCGATTCGTTCCCAGCCTTGCAGAGGCGTGCCTTGAAGCTCCCCGGGCGGTAGTAGATCCCGGAATGAATCACGCCGCTGTTGTGCCCCGTCTGGTGCGCTGCGAGACGCTGCTCCTTCTCGAGCACGAGCACGCTCGCGCCATTGAACCGCTGCTGCGCGGCGTAGGCGGTGGCGAGTCCGACGATACCACCGCCCACGACGACGATGTCCGCGCTCGTACTCATGCCCGCGATGGCGCGGACCACTTCAGGAACCGCTCGTGGATCAGCCGGACCTGGACGGTAAGACTCAACTGCTCGTGCGCGCGCGCGGCGCCGAGCCGGCCGAGCCGCTCGCGGAGTGGCGCGTCCTCGAGCAGGCCCCGCAGCGCGACGTCGAGCCGGTCGAGCTGCTCTTCGGGGACGACGACCCCCGCGTCGCCGACGAGCTCCGGGAGTGCGCCCGAGGTCGAGACGACGACCACCTTGCCGCACGCCATCGCCTCCTGGGCGACGCGCCCGTACTGCTCCTTCCAGCGGGGAGTCGAGCGCGACGGCATGACGACGATGTCGGCGGCGTTCATGTACTCGCCCATCCGCTCGTGCGGGGCGTCGAAGTAGACGACTCGGTCGCGCAGGCCGAGTCGATCGACGGCCTCGGCGAGCTCGCGCACGTAGGGATGCTTGTAATCGCTGAAGTGGTCGAGGAGGAGCTGCCACTCGCGGTCGCGCATGCGGGCGAGTGCTTCGAGGAGGAGGTGCGCCCCCTTCTCCGGAACGACGCGGCCGAAATAGGCGAAGGTCGGCGAGTGAAGTCCGAGCTCGGCCCGCACGCGGCTCCGCGTCGCCTCGTCGGGCCGAAAGAGGGCCGGATCGAAGCCGAGGGGAATGCGGCTGGTGCGTCCCGCGAACCCGAAATGATGCATCACCTCGGCGCTGTCGCTGCTGAGGACGAACACGTGGTCGACGAATCGTGCCGCCAGGGCCGACATCGCGCGCACGGTCATTGTCCGGGCGCCCGCAGCGGGCGACTGGCGCAGCTCGTCCGTCACCCTCCGCACGATGTTGTCGTACGATAGGCAGGCGATGTGTGCGCCACTGCCGGCGAGAGCCATGCCCGTTTCGAGGGTGATGAGCGTCCCGGGGTCGTAGTCGAGCATCACGATCTTCGGACGGCGTCGCGCGATCAGCGCGCGAAGTCCGACGAAGCGCCAGAAGCGGAGATTGGGACCGCTCAGCGGCAGAAAATGGAGGGGCGGATCGTCGGGTTGCGGCGGGTCGGCCCGCCGTACGATCTCGCGGGTGACGAGCTCCGGTGCGGTGACGATCTCCACCGTCCACCCCAGCTCCGCGAGCCGCCGCCACGGGATGCGGTTGATGGCCGTGACGCAGGCGTGCGAGACGACGAGGACGTCGATCATCGCGCGCCGTCCCGTACCCGCTTGCGCCCGAACGCGGCGGCGCAGAGCCGCAGCGTGTCGTCGATCTCGGCGGCGAGGTCCCCGTGGAGCGCGAAGCCCGTGGAGACGAGGAGGTCGATCCGGTAGTCGAGGTCAGGGTGCAGCTCGCCGGGCGCCGGCTCCGGCCGCACGATGGCGGGCCGCTCGCCGAGTATCACGGCCGCGCGGTCGGCGACCAGCTCGACGATGTCGATCACGCGCAGGCTCTTGCCGCCGCCGAGGTTCACCGGTCCGTCGGGCAGCGCGGCCCGCTCCAGCAGCAGGAAATGCTCGATCGCGGCACAGGCGTCGGACATCGCGATGAAGTCGCGCCGCGCGAGCCCGGACGACCGGAGGGTGAGCTTTCCGGTCGTCGCCGCCTGACGACAGAGGTCGTTGACGACGAGCGTCCAGCGGTCGACGTCGGGGCGCGTTGGCGCGCCGATGGCGTTCGAAAGCCGGAGCACGACCGCCTCGACGCGGTCCCGCGCGGCGAAGACGACGTCCTCGGCCACGCGGTGCGTCGTCGCATAGGGATGCGCGGGATGCGTCGGCGTGTCCTCGTCGATGCGACCCGCGAGCGGCGCGCCATACACATGCGCGGTCGACAGGTAGACGAACCGCCCGACACCCGCCCGTGCCGCCGCCGCGACGAGGCGGCGCGTACCCTCGACGTTGATCTCGGTCGCCAGCGCCGGGTCGCGCGCACTGTCGATCTCGTTGAGCGCCGCGAGATGAACGACGGCGCCCGCGCCGCGGCACGCCTCCTCGAGCTGCCGCCCGTCGCGGAGCTCGCCGATCGCGACGCTGCCGGGTTCACCCGCGCGTGGCTGACGCGAGCCGCGCCTGACGGCGAAGCTTCCGCCGCGCTCGAGGTGCTGAACGAGCCGACCGCCGAGATAGCCGCCTGCGCCGGTGACGAGCACCACCGGCTTCGTCATCCGTGGCGAATCTCCCAGTCGTACGGAATGCGCGGGTCGCGTGGATCGAGCCGCTCGATCTCCGCCGGGTCATGGGGGATCGACGCGCAGTTCGCGACGATCGCCATGTCGGTGCCGATCCCCTTGAAGCCGTTCCACACCAGCGGCGGCACGGTGACGAGCTGGTAGTTGTCGGGACCGAGGAAGAACTCGTTGACCTCGCCCTTCGTGCGGCTGCCCTCGCGGTCGTCGTAGAGGACGAACTTGATCCGGCCGTGAGGCACGGCGTAGTTGAGGATCATCCGCTTGTGGACGTGCCAGCCCTTCACGACGCCAGGGAAGACGGTCGAGAAGTAGATCTCGCCGAAGCTCGCGAAGTGCGGCGCGTCCGAGCGGAGCATGTGCATCACCTTGCCGCGCTCGTCGCCGATCTGGCGCAGCGGCGTGACGATTACGCCCTCGATCACGACGCGGCCTCGAGGTAGTCCGCGATCTGCGAGCGGCTCACCTCGAGGGCGTCCTCGCCCTCGGACGTGCGCTTGTACCAGGCGACGGTCTCCGCCACCGCGGTGCGGAAGTCCCACGCGGCCTGCCACCCGAGCTTCGCCAGCGCCTTGTCGCAGTTGAGCTGCAGGAGCCCTGCCTCGTACGGAGCATTGGCCGGGCGATCGATCCGCACCGAGCCGCTGCCCCAGTCGCGCACCACCTCGTCGGCGAGCTCGCCGACGGTGCGCGTCGCCTCGGCGCGCGGGCCGAAGTTCCACGACCCGCCGAAGTCGCGCGGCCGCTCGAGCAGGCGCGCGCCGAGCAGAAGATAGCCGAAGACCGGCTCGAGCACGTGCTGCCACGGGCGAGTCGAATCGGGATTGCGGAGAACGATCGGCTCCCGGGCCAGCAATGCCCGGATGCAGTCGGGGACGATCCGGTTCGCCGACCAGTCGCCGCCGCCGATGACGTTTCCGGCGCGCACGGTCGCCGCGCCGGGACCCTGCCGCTTGTCGAAGAAGGAGCGCTGGTACGCCGTGAACACCAGCTCCGCCGCCGCCTTCGAGGCGCTATACGGGTCATCGCCTCCCAGCTCGTCGTTCTCGCGATAGCCCCAGATCCACTCCTTGTTGCGATAGCACTTGTCGGAGGTGACGTAGACGAGCGCGCGCACGCGCTCGTTCTCGCGCACCGCCTCGAGCACGTTCACCGAGCCGCCGACGTTGGTGTCGAAGGTCCTCTTCGGCTCGTCGTACGACAGCCGCACGAGGGGCTGCGCCGCGAGGTGGAAGACGACATCAGGCGATGCGCGCCGCACTGCCGCGCGTACGGCGTCCGCGTCCCGCAGATCACCGTCCACGTGCTCGACGAGCCTGTCGAGCCGCGCGGCGCGGAAATGCCCCTTCTCGTGCTCGGGCGGAAGCGCGAAGCCGTGCACCGTCGCGCCGAGCTCCCGTAGCGCGACCACCAGCCACGAGCCCTTGAACCCCGTGTCCCCGGTGACGAGGACGCGCTTGCCGGCGTACGCCGATTCGAGTGCCTTCTTCACCAGCGCAGCCAGGGCGCGCGGCCCTGATCCCAGAGCTGGTTGAGGAACGTGAAGTCGCGGTACGTGTCCATCGGCTGCCAGAACCCATCGTGCTCGTAGACGGCGAGCTGGCCGTCGGCGACGAGGCGCCGCACCGGGTCCTGCTCGAAGACGAGCCCGGGGTCCTCGCTGAGGTAGCCGAAGAGCTCACGGCGACAGGCGAAGAACCCCGCCGAGATGCGGCCGCCGCTCACCTGGGGCTTCTCGTTGAATCCGGTGACGGTGCGGTCGCTGCCGTATTCGAGCTCGCCGAAGCGCCCCGGCGGATGCACGCCGGTGACGGTCAGGACCTTTCCGTGCGAGCGGTGGAACTCGAGCAGCTTGTCGAGGTTCACGTCGCCGACGCCGTCGCCGTAGGTGAGGAAGAAGTTCTCGTCGTCGGCGACGTACTTCCGGACCCGCGCGATGCGGCCGCCCGTCATCGTGTTCAGCCCCGTCTCGGCGAGGGTGATCGCCCAGCCGGAGTCAGGATGCGCCTGGTGGTACACCGGCGGCCGGGAGCTGCCGAGCGTGATCGTGAGGTCGTTGGTGTACGCCTCGTAGTTGAGGAAGAAATCCTTGATCGCGCGGCTCTTGTAGCCGAGGCAGAGCACGAACTCCTTGTGCTGCCACGAGGCGTAGTACTTCATGATGTGCCAGAGAATCGGGAGCCCGCCGATCGGCAGCATGGGCTTCGGCAGGTCCTCAGCGACGTCGCGAATGCGCGTGCCGAACCCACCGCAGAGGATGATCGTTTTCATCGAGAGGGCGTGCGGCTCACCGGCGGCAACGGCAGGGGCCGCGTCCGACTGAAGGGACGCGCCGCCGGGAGCGAAGGTACGTAGCCGCGCCGCTGCTGTGCAATGGCTGTGCCGGCCTCCAGCGCCTATATTTTCGCGCATGCACGCCTCTGAGATTCGCGCGCGCTTTCTCGGCTATTTCGAGCGCCAGCAGCACGCCGTCCGCCCCAGCTCGTCGCTCGTACCGGCGGACGACCCGACGCTGCTCTTCACCAACGCCGGAATGGTGCAGTTCAAGCGCGTCTTCCTCGGCATGCAGGAGCCGCCCGAGGGAAAGCGGCGGGCGACGACCGCGCAGAAGTGCGTGCGCGCCGGCGGCAAGCACAACGATCTCGAGCAGGTGGGGCACACCTACCGGCACCACACCTTCTTCGAGATGCTCGGCAATTTCTCCTTCGGCGACTACTTCAAGCGCGACGCGATCCGCTTCGCCTGGGAGTTCGTGACCGAGGAGCTCGGGATCGATCCGGCGATCCTGCGCGTCACGGTGCATCACACCGACGACGAGGCACGCCAGCTCTGGCGCGAGATCGCCAGGCTACCTGATTCGCGCATCTACGGCCTCGGCGACAAGGACAACTTCTGGCAGATGGCCGACACGGGACCCTGCGGCCCGTGCACGGAGATCTACGTCGACCTGAGCAAGGTCGCGTCCGACTGGCGATTCCCCGAAGGGGCAACCGGCGAGTGGACCCACCGCGACCTGACGGATTTCTCGCGTGAGGCATTCATCGAGGGCGCAGAGGCGGGACGCTTCCTCGAGATCTGGAACCTCGTGTTCATGCAGTACGACCGGCAGGCGGACGGGACGCTCGTCCCGCTGCCGAAGCCGAGCGTGGACACGGGCGCTGGACTCGAGCGCATCGCGGCGGTGCTCCAGGGCGTCACCAACAACTTCCACACCGACGTCTTCACGTCGCTGATCCGCGAGGCGGAACGGCTCGTCGGGATCCCGTATCGCGGGCGGCGGAGCGACGACCTGCACGATCACCGTCTCGCGTCGGGTCGGACGATCACCGTCGATCCGGCGTCGTTCCGCGTCCTCGCCGATCACGCGCGCGCGGTCGCGTTCCTGCTCGCCGATGGCGTCTTTCCGTCGAACGAGGGACGGGGCTACGTACTGCGCCGCATCCTGCGCCGGGGCGTTCGCCACGCCTGGCTCCTCGGCCGCGCCGAGCCGACGCTGGTCGAGCTGGTGACGACGGTCGTGGACGAGATGGGCGACGTGTATCCCGAGCTTCGCCAGCGCGCGAAGCACATCGTCGAGACGACGCGCGCCGAGGAAGAGCGGTTCCTCGCCACGATCGGCGGCGGGATGGCGCGCTTCGAGGAGCTGGCGCCACCGCAGACGACTCAGGAGCGTACGATCAGCGGCGAGGACGCCTTCCGGCTCTACGACACCTTCGGCTTCCCGATCGACCTCACCGAGCTGATGGCGCGCGAGCGCGGCTACGTCGTGGACATCCCCGGCTTCGAGCGCGCGCTCGACCAGCAGCGGACCCAGAGCAAGGAAGAGCGCAAATCGCGGAAGCTCGGCGTCGGCGCCGACGCGTTAGGCGACCTGAGCCAGTGGGAGCGCGACGAGGC
>DATAIN010000368.1:0-1821 GCA_036262635.1 Gemmatimonadaceae bacterium
GCGCTCATCTGCAGCAGGTGCAGGTCGTTGTAGAGACCCGCGAGCGCGTTGACGCTCCCCGTCGAGACGTTCACCTGATCGGCGAGCAGTCCGGCGAGCGGGAAGCCGACGGCGACGATGTCGTCGCCCGGGCGCACCGCCGGATCGTCGCGGAATGTGGCGGTCGGTCCCGCCGGGAGCGGCAGCTCGAGCAGCGCGAGATCGTCGTCGGGATCGAGCGCATGCACCGTCGCGGGGCGCGGCTGCCCGCCGTCCGCGCGAACCTTCAGCACGCTGCAGCCACGCACCACGTGCTTGTTCGTGAGGACGAATCCACGGTCGCGCGACACGACGAACCCCGAGCCGGAGCTGGACGGTCCTCCGGGCCTCACTGGAATGCCGCCGATCGCGCCCGTGTCGTCCGCGGTCGGCTCGCCTCCCTTTCGCTCATCGGGCGCGGCGCCCTCGCTCGGGGCGATCGCACGTGCGGCGGTCTCCTGCGCTTCGGGCTCGGTGGGCGCGCTCGCCAGCGCCGCGCCATCGCGCAGCGGACGCGGACCGATGATGTCGGTGACGTGCTCCCACTTCTCACGCTCGTCGCTGCGCGAATCGAAGTAGCCGGGATCGCGCCGCAACGCCTCCTCCCAGTAGCTCGCCGCCTCGAGATCGCGGTCCATCTCGAGCGAGAGCGTCGCGAGCTGGCCCCAGGTCGCGGCGTCGCGGCCGTCGAGCCGCGCCGCTTCGCGCAGGGAGCGAAGCGCTTCCTGCTTGCGGCCGAGCGCGCGAAGAACGACCCCCGCCCCGCGGAACGCGTCGGCGGAGACGCGATCGATCTTCTGCGCATCGCGGAACGCCTCGAGCGCCGCATCGTAGCGGCGCATCCGCTCGAGCACCCAGCCGATCGCGACGAAGCCTTCGGCGTCCCGCGGCTGGCGGGCGATGTAGCTCTCGTAGGACTTGAGCGCGATCTTGTTGCGCCCCAGACCTTCCTGTGCCCGACCCATGCCGAGCCACGCCGGAGCGAAGGTGGGGTCCTCGCGCTTGAGTCGCTCGAACTCGCTGAGGGCGTCCTTGTACTGTCCCGCCGCGAGGAACGCGTAGCCGCGCGCCTCACGTGGATCGACCGTCGATACGCTCTGCTGCGCCTCGACGCGCGAGGCGCTCCCCACGAAGACGAACGCAAACATCGCAGCACTCAGGCACGACGCGACGCGACGGCGCCCGCGACGCGGGATGTCCGTGGCTGGGATGCGGGGTGCGCGAGCGTTGCGAATAGGATCCATCGGTGCCTTCCTGTGCGGTCCGCGGCAACCCGATTGGCGCCGCGCTAAGTTCCAGTATCGACCGCACCGGCCGCTCACTTGACTCGCGCCGGCTTCGCTTCGTCACCACGCATGCGCCCTTCGCTTCTTCTTCTCCTCGTTGCGGCCGCCGTGCCGCGGGGAACTCGAGTTTCCCCCGTCCAGCCACGTCACGCCGATCTTGTGATTCGTGGCGGGATCGTCATCGACGGGACAGGATCGCCCCGTCGGATCGCCGATGTGTTCATCGCGAACGGACGGCTCGTTGCGATCGGTCCAGCCGACCGGTTCGATGCGCGCGATACCATCGACGCGCGAGGGCTGATCGTCGCGCCGGGATTCATCGATCCGCACACGCATACCCTCGCCGACCTGAATGGGACGCGGCGCGCGAACGTCGCGTACCTCATGCAGGGAGTGACCACGGTCGTCACCGGCAACGATGGTGGAGGTCCGCTGCGAGTCGGTGAAGTTCTCGCGCGGTGGTCGCGCAGTGGCATCGGTACGAATGCGGCGCTTTACGTGGGACATGGGACCGTCC
>DATAIN010000369.1:0-2876 GCA_036262635.1 Gemmatimonadaceae bacterium
CGCGATCGAGGCGCTCGGCGCGAAGAAGGACGGGGTCCTCCGGCACCATCAGGCGCGGCGCGACGGCACCGTGCGCGACAGCGTGATGTACAGCATCCTCGCGAGTGAGTGGCCGGACGTGAAGCGCCACCTCGCGCTGCGAATGGCGCGGCATGCTGCGCGCGACTGACATCCTGGCGCCCGTTCCGCGGACATATTGACCGGACGGTCGGTCGTTAGGTACCAGTGGTGTGCGCGTCCTGCGAACAGGAACATCGAATGTGCTTGCCGCGCCGCGTCACTCGTCCTGCATGCATGACGTATCGCCGCGCGTGCCTGACGGTGCTGTTCCTGTTCGGGGCCATGATGCCGGGCCTCGCCACCTCACAGCCGCCCGCACGAGACAGCCTGCCGCTCGTGCCCTTGCGAACTCCCTGGCCCGAGATCACCGCGATCGACGTGGTTTCCCTCGGGTCGGGCACGCATCTCCAGGTGACCGCCTCGGGCGACGGCTGGGTCTCGCTCGCACCGCTCTACTTCGGAGGCCCGCGCTATGTGAAGGCACGGCTGCTCGTCACGGCCGCCGAAGCCGCCGGGTGGGCAGCGCGCATGCGCGCCTCCCTCAGCCGAGGGCTCGACGTCGGCGCAGCCGGCGACAGTGCCGTGCTGTCGCTTCCCTCGCTCGGCTGGGGCCCGGGACGCCTCCACGGGACGCGCTGGCATCCGGGGGGCCGCCAGATGCAGGGAAACCTTCGCCTCTCCCTCTGCGGACCGGCGCACGTCGGGTACGATGTCGGCGATGCCGCATGGCTTCGGCTTGCTGCCGTCATGGACCGTGCAGCACGGGTCGCGCTCGCCGCGCGACGGAGCGCGAAGCTTCCGACGCTCGAGCGGCCCTACTATTTGAGCGAGGTAAGCTGCGGCGCCGTCCCCCTGGGCGACAACGACGAGCCCCGCTATCCGGAGCACGCCGGTAAATCTCGCACCGCATACGAGGTCGGCGTTCAGCTCGTGGTCGACACCGCCGGCCGCGTCGAGCCCGGGACGATCGAGGTCTTGCCGGGAACCGACACGATCTTCGCGAATGCCGCGCGCACCCTCGTCGCGAGCTGGCGCTTCTCGCGCGCGTGGTGGTCCGGCTGGCCGGTGCGACAGATCGCTCAGTTCGCGATCGTGTTCGACCCGGAGGCGCGTCCCGATCGCGTCGTCATGCACCGGGCCTTCTTTGGCCGGTACGAGCCACGGTTGCTCTTCGAGCCGACTGACGACGGGCGGGTGCTGGTGATGCACGGGAGCTGGACGGGTACCGGCGACTTCACCGGCCGCCGCGAATGGTACGAGCCCGACACGATGCGGGCGTGGCTCGCGCAGCTCGAGGCCCGCGTGGCCCAGGACAGAGTTTCGCCCAAGCGCCGGGGGCAGGAGACCGGGTCGCAGTACATCGGCCTCGGAACGGATTGGCGGCACGGGCCGCGGCTGATGGCCGGATATGCTCCGCAGCTGGCCTTCTCCGATCCCTCCAACCATCCGGACAGCATCGTTCCTCTTCGCGCCCAGCTCGACGGGTGTGGCACGTCCTACTACTGGGGCGAGCGTGTCGACAGCGCGTTCCTCGCGCGTGTCCGGCGTGCCGTGAGCGCGGCCCACGCACGCCGCTCGGCGCCGGCGCCGGTCACGGACCGGGTGTACACGGCCGCGGAGGTCGCCTGCCGCGCAGCGATCGCCGAGATCACGTTAGGCGACGCGCGCTTCCCGTCCGCTCGCGCCGAGCCGCTCGGCCCGCAGTCGCCCGCCCTGAACGAGGCGCGGGCGTGGGCAGAGGTCATGACGTCGTTCGTCGTGGACACGCTCGGCCACGTCGTGCCCGGCACGCTCTCGATCATGCGGGGGAGCGACTTCCGCGCGGCCGCGGCGCTCGAGCAGGAGATCGGGCGCTACGCCTTCAGCCCTGCCTATCGCTCCGGGCGGCGCGTCAGGCAGCGCATGATCCGGACGTGGTTGTTCCTGCCGACGCCCATCTGCGAGCGACAGGACGCGGGCATCGACTGTCCGCGTCGCTACGGTCCGAACGAAGAGCGCAAGGTGGTCCGCATCGAGGAGACCAAGCCGACGCCGCCGCGCGACATCACGCCGCCCCCGAAGCCGGCGCCGGGCCCTACGCCGTACGAAACGGTTGGGCGCGCGCTGCGCGGCTGCTACCTCCTCACGCTCTTTCCCGGACCCAACGACGTCGCCGCCGTCGACAGCACGCGTCGCATCGCCTTCGAGATCGACACGCTCGGCCTCGTTCGCCCGAAGGTGCTGACCGTTGCTCCCGGCGTGGAGATCGGAGGGTTAGCGCGTTGGGTACCCGGCGGTCGCGGCCATGCGCTCACCTTCTGGGGACGCGAGTCGGGTCCGCGGCTGCTCGTGCTCGTCGATCGCGACTCGGCAACGGCGTATGCTCTCCTGCCTCGCGACTCGACGCCGAATCGCGTCGACGGGCGCGCGAAGCTGAAACGCATCGAATGCGGCGTGCCGAATGTCGCCCTGCTCGAGGTCGCGCGCGTCTGGGGCAGCACGGCGCTCGAGACGGCCGCGAAGCGCCGCGGAACCGGTGGCCTCACGGTCATCGTCGAGGACGAGCACGGGGGTCGACTCCAGCGGGCGCGGGTGAAGTTCGTCCCAACGCCCGGCCAGGATGCGCGCGTCTGCGGACGGATCCAGCCTGTCTCTTTCGACGAGGAGCATCCCGCCACGCTGACGTGTCTCCCTGTCGACACGCAGGTCATTCAGGCGTCGGCGATCGGTTATCGGGCGAAGCGGTGGCGGGTGAACATCCGCGCCGGATACACCGATACCACTCATGTCCGGCTGGCGCGCGAGACTTGCGACCTCGCGTGCATGCAGGGCGCTCC
>DATAIN010000370.1:0-5228 GCA_036262635.1 Gemmatimonadaceae bacterium
GTGTGGGGACTACGTGATAGCGGAGATTGATCCGATCGAACCCGGTGATGACCGTTTCGGGATCGCGAAGGGAGAGCTGCCGGGCGATGTCGCGCCGGACCTCCGGCGTCGCGGTGGCGGTGAGCGCGACGACCGGTGGATTGCCGAGCCGTTCGCGCACCTGCGCCATGCGCAGGTAGCTCGGGCGGAAGTCGTGTCCCCACTCGCTGATGCAGTGTGCCTCGTCGAGCGCGAGGAGCGAGACGCCCATCCGCGCGATGCGCTCCGCGGTGTTCGCGAAGTCGAAGCGCTCCGGTGCGACGTAGAGCAGCTTGATCTCGCCGCGCTGGGCGCGCGCGAGCCGATCGGAGACTTCGCCCGGCGAGAGCGTGCTGTTCACGAACGCCGCCGGCAGCCCGCGCGCGGTGAGGGCGTCGACCTGATCCTTCATCAGGGAGATCAGGGGCGAGACGACGACCGTCAGTCCCGGGAGCAGGAGCGCGGGAACCTGATAGCAGATCGACTTCCCGCCCCCGGTCGGGAGGATGACGAGGGTGTCGCGGCGGTCGAGCACCGACGAGACGGCGCGGGCCTGACCGGGGCGGAAGTCGGGGTAGCCGAAGTGGGTGCGGAGCGCGGAGCGCGCGTCCTCGATGGTCGGGTGGCTCATCCCGCCACCGTCGCCAGGGAGGGCCCGCGCTGCGACACCGGATTGCCGCCGCGCGCGCCGTTAGACCGCACGCGCGAAATGCCCTCGCGTGAACGCTGCGCCGACCAGCTCGCGCATCGTTCCGCGCGCCTCGGGCTCGCCGGCGGCGAGCGCGTCGAGCTGCTCGCGATAGCGCCGCACGATCTCGCCGACGGGATCGCCCGCCACGTTGAAGACGAGCTGGAAGCCGCGGAGTCCCGCGCTCCAGAGGCGCGGCAGATACTCGCTTCCTTCCACCGGCCGCGAATGCAGTAGCCGGTTCCGGCACGCGGAATCCGTCGCGACGGGGAACGTGTACCCGGCCGGGTCGGTGAGCAGCACGTTGGTGTGCTTCTGCACGCAGAGGTCGCGGCAGGTCGTGGCGACACGGTCGAAGGCGGCCGAGAGCACGCAGTGCTCGATCGTCATCCCCTCCGGCCGCCCATACACGAAGACATCGAACCCCTCACCCCGCCATGGCTCGACAACCTGCGCCATCTCGTCGCTCGTCAGCTCTACGGAGGCGGTGACCCGGCTCGCGCCCAACGTGAAGAGCTCGGCCGCGGTATGCTGGTTGAAGCAGTTCACCGCGTAATCCGCGACGACATCCCGCCCCGCTCCACCCAGCTCGGCGACGAGGCCGAGGTGCCCGCTCAGGATCGGCGTGCCGAGGTCCAGCCACTTCTGGAGGGCGGCGCGCTCCTCAGGGCGGACGATGCTCGGCGTCCGCAGGCGGAACGCGATCCCCCGCGCCGCGAGCTCGTCTCGCAGCGCGGTGACTCGCGAGCGCGGCGGCGCGGGGTGCCGCAGGAAGGGATCGAAGATGATCTCGGTGGCGCCGGCGTCCGCCGCGGCGCGCGCGTCCTCGAGCGTGAAGACGCCGGCCCGGAGAGCGAAAGGTCCGTGCCCGGTTTTCGCGTTAGGCCGCGAGGTGTCGAGCGTGCCGATCGCCGCATCGACGCTCGCGTCTCGCTCCGCCTGCGCCGCTTCGCGGGCCCAGTCGCGCCGCAGCAGGAGCTGCTCGGCGGCTTCCTGGCGCAGATGGTTCAGCGCGCTCACCGGGAGGAAGAGACCAGGCGCCAGCGCGGCGTCATCCAGGGCGCCGAGCACGAACGGCGTGTCGCCGAGACGGCCCAGCTGCTCGCGCAGGGTATCGCGCGAGAGGGCGCGCGCGGTCGCCGGCGCCAGCGTCGGCTCGGAGCGCAGCGTGATCGTCTCGCCGTCGGCGCTGAAGACGGCCTTGAGCGGCGAGCCCGCCGCGCCGAACACCCTGACGTCGACGCGCGTCTTGCGCTGGCGGATCGCCGTGGAGAGCGCGGCGTAGCTCGCCCGCGCGCGCTCGAGGAGCGCCGCCTCGCTCGAGCGCACCACCTTCCAGCCGATGGGAACGCGAACGCGGGTCGCGATCGCCTGACGGTGAATGCCATCGCGCGAGGCGAGCGTGCGGATCTCGGCGACCTGGAAGCCGGTCGACTCCTTCGTGTTCCCCTCCGGCGGCTCGAAGCCAAGCCCGTCACGCGGCTGGATCGGGTCGCGCACCTCGACGATCAGCTCCCCTCCCGCATGACCGACGACGACGCCGAGCTCGCGGCCGCGGTTGTCGGGCTGGTTGCGCGTGATGTAGTCCCGCCCCGCACGTCCGCCGTACATGCCACCGGTGAAGCCGCGCGAGTAGATCTGCACGAGCGGCGCGACCTCGCTTCCCGGCGCGGGCATCGCCTCGCCACGCGACAGACCCTCGAGGAACTGCTTGTACTCGCGCGTGACCGTCGCGACGTATTCAGGCTTCTTCTTGCGCCCCTCGACCTTGAGGCATCCGACGCCAGCGTCGGCGATCTCCGCGAGGTGCTCGTACGCCGCGAGATCCTTCGCCGAGATGAGATAGCCGCGATCGAGCTCCGCGCCCGTCGCCGAGTCGGTGAGGACGTAGTCCTTGCGGCAGGACTGCGCGCACGATCCGCGATTCGCGCTGCGCTCGGAGATCATCCCGGACATGTAGCACTGCCCGGAGTACGAGATGCAGAGCGCGCCGTGGACGAAGGTCTCGAGCCCGATGTCGGGCACGGCGGCGCGGATGGCGCGGATGTCGTCGAGGGTGTTCTCGCGCGCGAGGACCACACGCTCGATGCCGAGCCGCTTCATCACGACCGCGCCGCTCGCGTCGTGCACCGTCATCTGCGTCGAGCCGTGGATCTCGAGCTGCGGATAGACGCGCTGGATCAGGCGGACGACGCCGACGTCCTGGACGATCGCGGCGTCGACCCCGCGGTCCACCGCGCCGCCGAGGAAGCGCAGCGCGTCCCGCAGCTCGGCGGGCTTGAAGAGGATGTTGAAGGTGAGGTAGATCCGGCGCCCGCGCTCGTGCGCGATGCGGCAGGCTTCCTCGACCTCATCCATTGAAAGCTGTGCCCCTTCGTCGCGCGCGTTGAAGCGCTCGGCGCCGAGATAGACGGCGTCGGCGCCATTGGCGACCGCGGCGCGAACGGCCTCGAGCGACCCGGCCGGCGCGAGCAATTCAGGGACACGCTTGAGCTGCATAAGTCTTGAAAACTAGCAGCTTTGCGAGCGTTTTTGCAGGGCGGCGAGGGACGTGGGAGAACGACGCAACGCGGATCGGGCGGATGGGCGCGGATCGCTCCGACTTCAGTCTGGGCTCCGCTGTGGCGCGCAACGAGCCGCTGTTGCTTCGCAAGAAGCGACGTCACCTGCAGCAGCCGTATCCGCGCGATCCGCCAGATCCGCCCGATCCGCGTTGCGTAGTTCCCGCTACTCCTCGTTCGGCGAGCGGCGTGAGGGTCTCGGACCGAAGAAGCGCGCGATGACAGCGACGCCCATGATGGCGATGCCGACCCACATCGCGGTGCGGTTGTCGCTCCGCGCGCCCCAGGCCCAGATGACGAAGCCGGCGAGGGAGAGGGCGAGGCGAAGTCGAAGCAGTGCGCTGGGGTTCATCTGCCCTCCTTGCCGCGCGCGACGAAGCCGCGGACGCCTTCGCGGAAGTCCTCGGTGAGCCGAGCCTCGACGTTGGTGACCACGCCCGCGGCGATCCCGTCGCTGAACGAGAGCTCGTCGAGCTTGTGAAAGAGCCACTTGGTGAGCGCCATCGCCGTCTTCGGCGAGCGCGCCATCTCCTCGACGATGCGCTCGACGTCGGCGTCAAAGGTGCGACCGGGGAGAATACGGCTCACGAGGCCGAGTCGCGCGCCTTCTTCGGCGCCGACGACTCGTCCGGTGAGCACCAGGTCGGCCGCGTGTTTCTCCCCGACGCAGCGGCGGAGCATCGTCATGACCATAGCGGGGACGAAGCCGACCTTGACCTCGGGAAACCCGAACTTCGCTTCCTCGTGGGCGAGGACGAGATCGCAGGCGATCGCGAGCCCCGCGCCACCAGCCAGCGCGCGCCCGTGCACCGCGGCCACGATGGGCTTCACGATGGTGCGAATCGCGAGGAAGACGCGACCGAGCGCCTCCGCATCCTCGCGGTGTGTCTCGCTCGGCGCATCGAGCATCGCCCCGAGCGCCTCGAGATCGGCGCCGGCGCAGAAGTCCTTCCCCTCGCCGCGCACGACGATCACGCGCACCGCGGGATCGGTCTCGAAGGCGCTCAGCGCGGCGAACAGCTCGTCGGCCGTCTGGCGGTCGAGAGCGTTGCGCTTTTCGGGCCGGGCGAGACGCACGTACCCGACTCCGTTCCCACGCTCGGAGGTGACACGCGCGGCGGCGCTCATGGCGCGGCGGGAAGCTGCAGCCGCTTCCCCTCCTCGTCGGGAACGTCGATGACCATGCGCAGCATCGCCGTCGAGTAGACCTTGCCCTGCGCGTCCGTCTTGAGCGAGAGGGTGCCCCCGCCGCCTAACGCGCCATGGAGCAGGAAGTTGAGCGCGGAGAGGTTCGGCAGTTCGAAGCGCTCCACACCGCCGTTGATCACGCCGCGGAAGTGCGCGGCGACGCGGTCGCGCGTGAGCGCGTGCTCGAGGACCGGATACCATTCGGGGCGCAGGGCGATCACGCCGACGTTGGCGGTGTCGCCCTTGTCGCCGGAACGCGCGTGCGCGATGTCGAGAAGGCGGACCTTCATTGCAGCACCTCCACCTTCGTGGTGACGACGGTCTTGTCGACGAGCGCCGGCCAATAGGCGACGACCTCCTCGACCTTCGGGCGGCCGCCGGCAAAGCCGGTCACGCTCGGCGGACCGTTGAGCACCAGCGGGGCGAGCTCCCGGGTGAAACGCTCGACCGCGGCACGGTCCGGCCCCCGCACGCCGATCCGGAGCTGTACCTCGGGGAGGTCGCGCGGTGTGCCGGCGAGCGGGCCGTGCGTGGCCGACGCGCCGACGAACTCGGTGAGAACCTCGTCGAAGCGCAGCCCCATGCGCTGCAGCCGCTCGCGCAGCACCCGGTCGGCGACCTGCGCCTTCTCCAGCGCGTCCGGCCAGGAGTAGACGAGCGTCCCGACCGCCTTGAACCCCGCCTTGTAGGCGATCGAGACCTTCAGCTTGTCCGTCGCGGCACGACCCTCGATGCCGAAGACGCGCACCCGGTCCTCCCCCGCGTCCTCGATG
>DATAIN010000371.1:0-2571 GCA_036262635.1 Gemmatimonadaceae bacterium
GAGGTCGGGATCGTACGCGAGCCAACCCCACGCCGTCGCACCGCCGATGCGCCAGGCGTCGCCCGGCCACGACTTCACGCCGAGGTCCTTCCCCTTGTCCTGACTATAGAAGGGCTTGAACTGCGGCCCGATGAGGACTTCGCTGTCCGGGCCGGTGTTGTACGCGCGCCAGGCGATCTTTCCGTTCGCGACGTCGAGCGCGGCGAGCCAGCCGCGCACCCCGAACTCTCCGCCGCTGTTGCCGACGAACACCTTTCCCTTCGCGACGAGCGGCGCCATGGTGATCGACTCGCCGAGATTGATCTCGCCGACCTTGGTGTTCCAGACCTCGTGGCCGTCGTTCGCGTCGACCGCGACGGTGTGGGCGTCGAGGGTGTTGTAGATGATCTTCCCGTCCACGTATACCGCGCCGCGGTTGACCACGTCGCAGCACGCTACGCCCTGCGCCGACGCCGACGGCTTCGGATCGTAGCGCCACTTCATCGGCGCGCCTTCCTTCGTCAGGTCGAGCGCGTACAGGTAGTTCGGGAATGGGGTGACGACGTACATCGTCTTGTTCACGACGAGGGGAGCCGCCTCGTGGCCGCGCAGGATGCCGGTCGAGAAGGTGAACGCGATCTTCAGGTTCTTCGCGTTCTGCGTGTTGATCTCGGACAGCGTGCTGTATCGCGAGTTCGCGTAGTCCTTCTGCGGCATCACCCACTGCTCCTCGTTCCCCTCGGTCATCGAAGCGGGAATGACGGGGAGGCCGGAGGCGGAGGACGCGGCTGGGCTGACCGCCGCCTTGGTGGGCCGGTCGTCGCTCGACTCCTTCAGGCATCCGACGACGGCGAGTGCTGCGAACAGGACGAGCGTTCGCATTAATCTACGGGCAAGGTGGGTGGGGGCCGCCGACCGGGAACGTCGGCATGCGATGAACGTCGCGTCTCCCGAGACGCGATGAAGCGTGCAGCGGTGCGATGCGCGCGGTTCGAGCATTGGTTCCTTGCGCTGGTTGCTCACTCGCCTCGCAAACCGCTTGCCAGATGTCGCGCGAGCGGGCATCCGTTCTGCATGATCAACGTTGAGCGAATCCGGACGGTACGATCCCGGACCGTCGCGCGGCCGCTCATCACCCACATCGGCGCTCGTTGTCACCGGGACTCCTGCTGCTTCTCGCGGCCAGCACGCTCGCGCCGCCGCGCGATACGCTTCGTATTCTGCTCGTCGTCGACGACACGACCGCGCGCGCGACGCTCGTGCGTGGCATCTCGCTCGGCGCGGAGGAAGCGGCGCGCACCGGCGCGCTGTTCGGCATGTCGGTGCAGCTGCGCATCGCGCAGGCGCGCGACGCGGCCGACGCATCGCGTGCGATCACCGCGAGCTTCGGCGACGCACGCCCCGCACTCGTGATCGCGGCCGGCTCAGAGGCCGCCTGTGACACCGTCGGCGCGATCACCGCGCGAGACAGCACTCCACTGCTCGACGCGGGCTGTGCGGCATCGGACGCGCAGCGTACACCGGCTGCGTACTCGCTCGGCGTTCCTGCCGCCGACAGCGCCGCCGGCGACTCGACGCGCGTCGTGCTCTGGCACTGGACGCTCGACCGATTCGGCGGCGAGCAATTGAACGAGCGGTATCGTCGCCGCTTCGCAGACCGGATGGACTCCGCGGCGTGGGCGGGGTGGCTCGCGGCGAAGATCAGCCTCGACCTCGCGCTGCATGCGCGCAGCGTCGCCGCGCCGGCGCTGCTCCGCGAGCTGGCGAGTCCGCGGGCGCGCTTCGATGGACAGAAGGGACGCCCGCTCTGGTTCGGAGCGACCGACCGCCGGCTCGTGCAGCCGACCTACCGCGTGGCAGGGCACGGCGACGCCGAGCACGTCGTCGCCGAGGTCGCGCCATGAAGGTGCGCGCGCTGATTCGACGCTGCCTAACGTTCGTCCCGTTCGCGTCTGCCGTCGCGGGTCCAGCGAGCGCGCAGCGGCCGAGCGGTGAACCATCGTATCTCGCGTTCGTGAGCAACGAGGCATCGAACGACGTGTCGGTCGTCGATCGCGCCGCGCGCCGCGTCATCGCGACGATCCCGATGGGCGGCCGCGCACGCGGCATCCAGCCGTCGCCGGACGGGCGCGTCGTCTACGTCGCGGTGAGCGACGCGTCGCCGACGGTGGAGACCAGCGTCGACGCGATCGTCGCGATCGACGTAGCCACGCGGCGCATCGTCGCGCGGATCGAGGCCGGCTCGGACCCGGAGCAGCTCGCGATCTCCCCAGACGGCAAGCGCATCTTCGCCGCGAACGAGGACGCGGGCACCGCGACCGCGCTCGAGATCGCGACGCGGCGGACGATCTCCAGCGCGATCGTCGGCATCGAGCCCGAGGGCGTCGCGGTGAGCCCCGACGGACGGTGGGTCTTCGTGACGGCGGAGACGAGCAACAGCGTCTCGATGATCGACGCCCGCACGGCGAAGGTCGTCGGCAACGTGCTGGTGGACATCCGGCCGCGCGCGGTGGCGTTCTCGCCCGACTCGCGGCGCGCCTACGTCAGCGCGGAGATCGGCGGCAGCGTGACGGTGATCGACGTGCGCACGCG
>DATAIN010000372.1:0-2492 GCA_036262635.1 Gemmatimonadaceae bacterium
CCGCGCGCGGCGCTCCGCGTCGTAGAGACGCGACCGCTCGAGGGCGAGCGCGGCACGGCTGGCGACGTCGGCGACGAGGGCGAGATCGTCGCGTGTGTAGGGCCGCTGGTCGGCGTCGCGCGCGACGAAGACGGTGCCTAACGGCGCCTCGCGTCCGCGCAGCGGGACGCAGATGACCGACCGCATGCCGAGCCGGTCGATCCAGGGACGGAAGGCGCGCTTGAACGTCTCGCGCAGCTCGTCGGGGTCGGCGACCGGCACGAAATACGGCTCCCCGGTGGCGAAGACCTTCCCCGTGACCCCGTCGCCGACATGATAGCGCTCGGTCGCGGCGAGCGACTGGAGCAGTGCCTGGGTCGCGGCGTCGCGGTGGCGGACCGCGGCGGGCTCGAGCCACTCTCCGTCGGCGGAGACGAGGCGCACGACGCACTGGTCGCCGAGCCGTGTCGCGAGCATGTCGGCCAGCGCTTCCATCGCGGCGCGCGGCTCGAAGGAGCGGTCGTTCACCGCGCGCGCGACGTCCGCCACCATCTGCAGGCGGTCGGCCGCGGCGCGCGCCTCGGCGCGCGCGAGGCGCTCCTCCTCGTAGAGTCGCGCCCGCTCCAGCGCCTGCCCGCACTGCTGGGCGAGCGCGTCGATGAACGCGAGCTCCTCCGCCGCGAACGACCGATCCTGCGGCCAGTTGAAGCCGAGCGCCCCGACGATCCCCCGCGTGGCGCGCAACGGGATCGCCGCCATCGCCCCCGAGCCGTTGTCGAGACGGACGTCGACGAGCTGCGGATAATGCTCGGCCCGCGCCGCGGCGGTGCCGAGGAAGATCGGCGCCCCCTCGCGCACGGCGTCCGTGAGCGGAAACCGGTCCGCGACGGAGAGCCGGCGGAAGCGGGCGACGAGCGAGGCGGGGTAGCCGACCGCGCCGATGATCTCGATGGTGCCCGCCGCGCTGTCGAGGACCGCGCACGATCCGCGCGCGGCGCCTAACGCGGGGACGGCGGCGCGCACCACGACGTCGGCGACCTCGCGTGGCGTGAGCGCGGCGGTCAGCTCGCCCGTCGCGCGTTGCAGCGCCTCGAGCCGGCCCGCCACCTCCTCGGCGTGGCGCCGCGCCGCGTGCTCGGCCTCGTAGAGGCGCGTCCGGTCGAGCGCCTGCGCGCACTGCTGCGCGAACGCCTCGAGGAAGGCGCGCTCCTCGGACGGAAAGCTGCGCTCACCGTCGAAGCCGAGCACGATGACGCCGAAGCACCGCTCGCCCTGGATGATCGGCACCGCCGCCCACGCATCGACGGGAAGCGCGTCGGGCGCGGTGCCCGCGACCGGAAACCGCTCGGCGCGCTCGGCGCGATGCTGCACGTATACCGCGCGACGCGTGCGCGCCGACTCGCCACCGAGGGTGGGGGCGTCGATGGGGTGCCTGCGCCAGGGACCGATGAGTGCCTCGGGAATCCCCGTGGACGCCGCGGCCTCGAGGTGCGTGCCGCTCGCGTCGACGAGGAACACCGCGCCGAGCGCCGCACCGACCGCGGCGAGTCCCTCGGTGAGCGTGACGCTCGCGACCTCGTCCGCGGTCAGCGCGCGGGCAAATCCGGCGGTGACCGCCTGCAGTCGCATCGTACGGTCCACGGCGCGCTGCAGCTCCTCGTGGGTGCGCACACGCTCCGTGATGTCGATGTGCGTGAGCACGACGTGCGCGACGCGACCCGTCTCGTCGCGCAGGGGATGAAAATGTCCCTGCGTCCAGACGGTTCGTCCCTCGCCGCGCGTCGAGACCTCGGCCATCGAGTACCGAACGGGGGGCGTCGTCACGGGCTCGCCGGCGAACGCGCGACGAATGGCCGGGATGACGCCCTGCGCCTCGAGCTGCGGGTCGTCGAAGACGTTGTAGTCCTCGGGGACGTCCTCGAGGCGTGCACCCCAGAGCGCCGTGAACGCGGCGTTCAGCGCGAGCGGCTTTCCGTCGGCGTCGTAGATGACGCTGCTGAAGGGCGACTGGTCGAAGAGCGCCTGCGCCAGCCCATCGGCGATGGGCTCGCGCGGCGGCACCCGCCGCGGGGTACGACGCCCGCTCACGCGCGCGGGAGGCGCAGGTCGAAGGTCGCACCCTGGCCCGCGTCGCTGCGGACCGTCAGGTCTCCGTGCATCGCGCGCGCGAGGTCGCGACTGATCGCGAGCCCGAGCCCCGTTCCCTCGTAACCGACCAGCCCCGCGCGCCGCGACAGCTGCACGAACGGCTCGAAGATCTTCTCGTGCTTGTCGGCGGGGATGCCGGGGCCCGTGTCGGCGACGAGGATGTGTACGTCGTCGCCCGTACCCGTCGCCGAGACGCGGATCGAACCGCCGGCGGGGGTGAACTTGATCGCGTTCGACAGGAGGTTGAGCAGAATCTGCTGCGCCTTCTCCTCGTCGGCCTTGAAGACGAGCGAGGGGTCGACCGGCGCGCACTCATACTGGAGCGACTTCGCCGCGACCTGCGGGGCGATCAGCGCGTCGAGGCC
>DATAIN010000373.1:0-13727 GCA_036262635.1 Gemmatimonadaceae bacterium
GAGCTCATGGTGCGCGTCGGCGTGCAGCGGTTCGGTCTCCGTCGCGCGGCGCAGCTCGTCGACCGCGTCGGCGAGGCGCCCCAGCCGCGCCAGCGCGCGCGCCGAGAGGAGCCGTGCATCCGCGCTCGTGCCGTCCACCGCGAGGGCGCGCCGTGCTTCCTCGAGCGCTTCGTCCACGCGCCCGATCGCCAGCGCGGCCGCACTGCGCTGCAGGTACGGCGCCGGGTCCTCGATCCGCGTCGGCCCGTTGCTCTTCTCCACCGCGCGCAGCGCGACCACCCCGGTCGAGACGAGGCCGTACATGATCTTCGCGACGTCGAACTCGCTCTGGCCGAGCGTGGCCGCGATCGCGCGCAGGTCGCTCTCGCCGTCGATCAGCGCGAGCACCGACCACTCGTTCGGCAGCAGGTCGAGCAGCGTCGGATGATCGTCGTCGACCGGCGCGAGCACCGGGATCACCTGGAGGTTCGGCACCTTGTCCGCGATGCGCGACCACTCGTCGATCCGCCGCGCGCCCTCCATGAGGAGCGACTCGGTGCTGATCCTGATCGACACCTCGGACGGCGCATCGCCGACGCCGCGCTCCTCGAAGGAGAAGAATCCCTCGCGCCACGACATCAGCTCGAACACCACCGCCTCGATCTGCTGGCGCACCTGGCGCTCCAGCTCGCGCGGGGTGATCGCCCCCGTCTCGAGCAGCACCTCGCCGAGCCGCGGCGAGTCCATCCGCTCCCGCTGCACCGCGCGCGCGTGCTCGAGGTCGGCCTCGCTGATCTTCCCCGACTTGACGAGCATCGTGCCTAACGGCTGCGGCTGGCTGCGGATGCTCGCGTGGATCACCCGGCCGGAGTCGAAGAAGACCGTCCCTTCGTTGTCACGGAGCTCCGAGGTGACGCGCAGCGTCCCCGTCTTCCGGCTCAGGTCGAGGAGCTGGAAGACGTCGTGGATGCCGAGCTCGCGAAGCGGGCCTTCGATCGCCATCTACGCGGCCCCTCCCGGCATGAAGATGTGCTGGAGGTCGGCGGCGGTGCGCGCGTCGCGGCGGGCGCGCCGGGCGTACTCGCCCGCGGGCTCGACGTCGATCACCTTCTGCCAGCGATCGATCGCTTCGCGATAGCGGTGCTGCTCGGCGAGCAGCACGCCCTCGTAGTACATCGCGCCGACGTGCTGCGGGTCGAAGCGGCGGACGCGCTTGAACGCGGTGGACGCGTCGGACTTCCGTCCCAGCTCGTACAGCGTCTCGCCGAGGGCGAGCAGCGCGTCGAAGTGGTAGGGGTCGCGCTGCATCAGGTCGATGAGCAGCTCGAGCGCCTCGCGCGTCGCGCCCGTCTTCCGGCGGATGCGCGCCAGCTCGAGCGTCGCCTCGGCGTAGGTCGGCACCGCGTCGAGCGCGGCGAGGAGCTCCGTTTCCGCGTCGCGGGTGTTCCCCTTCGCCGCGAGCAGGCGCGCCAGCTCGTAGCGCACCACGGCGAAGTCCGGGTCGAGCTCGAGGGCGTGACGGTAGGCGGCGATGGCGCGGTCGTCCTGGCCGAGCGACCGGAGCACGTCGCCCGTCTTCTTGTGGACGTCGGAGCGCGCCGGGGCGATGCGGCGTGCCGCCTCGAGCGCCTCGAGCGCCGCCGCGGGATCGCCCGCTTCGGCGCGCGCGCTCGCGCCGAGCATGAGGATGTCCACGTCGTCCGGGGCGGACGCGTACAGCTCCTCCGCCACCGGCCGCGCCTCGCGTCCCCTGCCTAACGCGAGGAGCGACTTCGCCTCGCCGACGAGCGCCCGCGTGAACGATGCCGACTCGCGGCGCGCCTCGCGGTAGCGCTCGAGCGCCTCGCCGTGCAGCCCCTGTCGGGCGAAGGTGTCGCCGAGGAGGGTGAGCCCCTCGTGGCGGACCGCGCCGCGCGAGAGGGCACGGCTCGCCTCGGCCGCCGCGCGGTCGTAGAGCCCCTTCGTGAGGTAGTCCGCCGCCATCGCGTACGGATCCGCCTCCGTCGTGGCCTGCGTCGACGCGGGCGTCGGCGTGAGCTCCGTGAAGAGCGAGTCGAGCAGCCGCGGATCGAAGGCGAACTCCTCGACCGACTCCGTGGTCCGCTCCACGCCGCCGAGGTCGGGCGCGATGGAGAGCTCGGGGTCCTCGTACTCGAGGTCGATCGCCAGCTCGAACTTCTGCGGGACGTAGTACGGGTCGAGCTCCAGCGCGCGCTTCGTCTCGCGCACCGAGCCGTCGAAGTCGCCGAGGTTGGAGAGCGCGAAGCTCAGGTTGTAGTGCGCTTCCGCGTACTCGGGCTTCGCCTGGATCGCGCGCGCGAAGGCGTTGCGCGCGTCCTCGTACTTCTTGAGCTCCGCGAGCACGAGACCGATGCCGTTCCATGCCACCGGATGCTCGGCTTCGGCGTTGAGCACCATCCGGAACGCCTCGAGCGAGAGCTGCAGCCGCTTCAGCTTGAAGAGGAGGAGCGCGAGGTTGAGGCGCGCCTTGCTGAACGTGGGTTGCGCGTCGAGCGCGCGGCGGAAGGCCTCGATCGCGTACTCGGTGTCGCCGGCGTGGTACGCGGCGACGCCGAGGTTGTTGTAGGCGAGCGCGTACGCCGGGTCGGCGGTGATCGCGTTGCGATAGCTCTCCGCCGCCTCGGCGAAGTGCCCTTCCTGGTGCAGCGAGATCCCGCGCTCGTTCCAGAGCTTCGGGCTCGTGTTGTTGCGCTGGAGGAGCTGCGTGTAGAGCTCGATCGCGGCCCTGGTGTCCTTCCTCAGCAGATGGACTTCGGCCATCGCCTGGAGAACGAGGTCCTGCTCCTCCCCGCGCTCGAGCGCGAGCCCGTACTCCTTCAGCGCCTCGGCGTAGTAGCCCTTCTGGCGCATCGCCAGGCCGAGGTTGAAGTGCGCGAGCTGTCCCTCGCCGCTCACCTGCATCTGCTCCCCCGCCATCAGGCGGACGGGAGTCATCCGGGCGGCGCGGGCGTCCTCGGGGGTGCGACCCGCCTGGTCGAGGGAGAGGTTCGCCTGCGCGCGCGACAGCGTCGGGTTGAGCTTGATCGCGCGCTTGGTCGCGACCTGCGCCTCCTCGTGCCGGCCCATGTCGCCGAGCACGAAGCCCATCAGGTAGTGCGCGTCCGGGTTGTCCGGATTGAGCTCGATCGCCCGCTTGAGCGAGGAGAGCGCGTCCTCGTTGAGGCCGCGGTTGTAGACGACCTCGCCGATGTAGAAGTGGACGACGGAGCTCTGCGGGTCGAGGGCGAGCGCGCGCTCGAACCACTTCTGCGCCTGCTCCAGGTCACCGCCGGCCTTCTCCGCGAGCCCGAGCTGGACGATCGCGCCGAGGTCGTTGGGGTGGTGGCGGAGCAGCTCGTTGAACTCGCGCACCGCGTCCGGCAGATGGCCGATGAGCGCGTAGGCGCGGCCGAGCTCCCAGCGCGCGTCGCGGTCGCCGGGAGCGGCGCGCAGCTTCTCCTTCAGCTCACCGACGCGGCGGTCGTAATAGCCGGTGGTGAAGTACGCGATCTCCAGGTTGCGCTGGGCAACCTGCATCTTCGGGTCGAGCTCCAGCGCGCGCATGAACGCGCTGACGGCCTCCTCGTAGAGTCCCTTGTTGTAGTAGAGGACTCCGAGGTTGTTGTGCGCCCCCGCGTCGGACGGGTCGATGCGTCGGGAGAACGATCGCAGTACGTCGCGATCGCGCTCGGACGTCAGAGCGGTGGCGGCCATGCCAGACCGTTAGGCGACCCGGACGGCCTTCAGGATCGCCTGGAGCGAGGCGTAGTCGGGCAGGAGGAGGAAGAAGCCGCGCAGCCGCTCGCCGATGTCCTGGAGGAAGAACTCGCTCTCGACGCAGAAGACGTAGTCCCGGTCGCTCCCGAACTGGAGGTACGCGGTGGTGAGCACCGCGTCCGACATGTCGACCGCGAGGCTCGGCGGCGACGGAAGGAGCATCAGCCCCATGAAGTCGCTCAGCGCGTTCATGTACGCGCCGCTGAGGATGTTTCCCGCCTCCTTGATCGCCGACTGCTCGAGCTCACCGAGATCGGAGGACGACCCCTGCGGCCGGCGCAGCATCATCTCCGACAGGCGGATCGCCGTCGGCTTCGGGAAGACGAGCAGGGTGCGGCCGGTGAGATCGCCGAGCATGTGCATGAGCACGGCGGCTACCGGCTCCTCGGGACCGGAGACCTGCGGCGGGACCTCCTCGAGGCGGGCGACGTTGATCGTCGGCACGCTGATCATGATGGTGCCGCCCGTCATCTGCGACAGCGCCGTCGCCGCGTGCCCGGCGCCGATGTTCGCCACCTCGCGCAACGCGTCGAGCTGTATCGCCTTCAACGACCGAATGTCTTCCATGTAGTCCTCAGAGCAGACTGCTGACGTCGACGATGAGCGCGGGGGCGCCGTCGCCGAGGATTGTCGCGCCGCTGAACAGCGCGAGACCACCGCGAACACCGTCGAACTGCTTCACCACGATCTCCTGCTGGCCCGCGAGCTCGTCCACGATCAATCCCGCGCGGCGCTCGCCCATCTCCATCACGATCACCTGCTGCGACTTCTGCTGCGTCGCCTCGAGCCCCATCAGCTCGCGCATCCGCAGCAATGGCAGCACGTCGTCGCGCAGCACGAGCACCTCGCGTCCCTTCACCTGCCGCAGCTGCGCCGACTTCAGCTCCACCGTCTCGTTCACGTGCGTCATCGGCAGCGCGTACAGCTCCCCGTTCACCCGGGCGAGCAGGGCTCGCACGATCGCGAGGGTGAGCGGCAGCCGCACCGTCACCGTCGTCCCCTGCAGCGGCACCGAGCGGATCTCGACGAGACCGCCCAGCGCGCGCACGCGAGTCTGCACGGCGTCGATCCCGACGCCGCGCCCCGAGATGTCGGTCACCCGCTCCGCGGTCGAGAACCCGGGGCGCGAGATCAGGCGAATCAGCTCGTCGTCGGACAGCTCGGTGCGGCCGGCCTCCACGAGGCCGGCGTCGCGGGCCTTTTTCAGCACCCGCTCGCGGTCGATTCCCTTGCCGTCGTCCGTCACACGAATGACGATTGCCGAGCGATCCCGCATCGCTTCCAGACGCAGCCGGCCCTCGGCGGGCTTGCCCCGCTTTCGGCGTTCCTCCGGGAGCTCGATCCCGTGGTCGATCGCGTTGCGGAGCAGGTGCACCACCGGGTCGCCGATCTCGTCGAGCAGGGAGCGATCGAGCTCGATCTCCTTCCCCTCGATGGTGAAGTCGATCTGTTTACCGAGCGTACGCGCCGCGTCGCGGACGAGCCGGGGGAAGCGGTCGAAGACCTGCCAGACCGGCACCATCCGGCTGGTCATGATCTCGTCCTGCAGGTCGCTGATCAGCCGCGACGCCTGCGTCACGGTCTCGTCGAGCGCGCTGTCGGCGATCGTCGCCGAGAGCTGGGTGAGGCGGCCGCGGGTGATCACCAGCTCGCCGATGAGATTCATCAGGTTGTCGAGCCGGCGGAGGTCGATGCGGACGTTGCGATTGGCGCGCGCACCGTCGGCCGCGGCGCCGTTCCCGTTGGCGCCGTTGCCGTTAGGCGCGGCCGCCCCGGGCGCCGGCGTGGCGGGCGCCGTGGCGCCGCTTCCCTCCTCGACCGCGACCGCGGAGACGTCTCCCAGCGCGGCGACCACGGACTGCACATCCGCCGGCGCGCGCCCGGTCACGAGGCGCACCGCGAAGTCGGCGCCGAAGCGATCCTCCTTCAACTCGTCGAGCGGGGGCACGATCGTCGTGACGGTGCCGATCCCGCGAAGCGACTGGACGACCATGAATGCACGCACTCCGCGCAGCGGCGCGTCGGTGGCGATCGCGACGCGGACGAGCAGGCCCTCGCCGCCGGGCGCAGCGGTCGACCAGCTCTCGGCGCTCGGCGCCCGGCTCTCGGCGATCGCGCTGACGGCAGCCGAGCGCCGAGCGCCGGCAGCCGAGGGCTGCATCCCCTCGATCACCCGCAGTCGCTCGAGCGACGCGGAGACGTCGATCTCGCCCTCGCGGCCGGCGACGGAAAGTCCCACCGCGACCTCGAGCGAGTCGGCGGCGGTGAACAGCGCGTCAGTGACCTCCGCGGTCACCTCGCGCGTGCCCGTGCGCAGGCGGTCGAGCAGCGTCTCCAGCTCGTGCGCGAGCTCGGCGACCTGCACGTAGCCCATCGTCGCGCTCATCCCCTTCATCGTGTGGACGGCGCGGAAGAGCGCGTTCACCGGCTCCGCGGAGTCGGGTGCGCGCTCCAGCTCGAGGAGAGCGTGATTGATCGCCGAGAGATGCTCCTGACTCTCGGTCAGGAACAGGTCGGCGTAGCGGGAGGTATCCACCGGCGTCGGTGGCGCGGGGGGCGGCGGCCGTCAGGCCGCGGTCACCCGAGCACGCGCTGGACGGCCTCGAGGACGCGGCTCGGCTGGAAGGGCTTCACCACGAAGTCCTTGGCCCCCGCCTGGATCGCCTCGACGACCAGCGCCTGCTGGCCCATGGCGCTGCACATCAGCACCTTGGCGTTCGGGTCGAACTTGGTGATCTCGCGAACCGCGTCGATCCCGCCCATGTCCGGCATGACGATGTCCATCGTCACCAGATCCGGACGCAGCTGCTTGTACTTCTCGACCGCCTGCAGGCCGGTCTCGGCCTCGCCGACGATCTCGAAGCCGGCCTGGGTGAGAATGTCGCCCACCATGGTCCGCATGAAGATCGCGTCGTCGCAGATCAGCACCGTGTGACTCACTGTAGCCTCGCTATTAGAGCAGTACTTGCCTTGCCAACGTGATCACGTCGAGCAGGATCACCACGCGTTCGTCGTCCAGCCGTCCCATCCCGCGCACCACGCCGCCGCGCGCGTCGTCCGCCGTCGCCGACTCGATCTCGTCCTCGGTCAGCGCGCGGACATCCATCACGTCGTCCACCGCGATCCCGACGAGCTTCGGTCCGACCTCGACGAGAATGATCGACCCGTCCTCCTTCGCCGACCCGCGCTCGAGGCGCCGGCCGAGATCGAGAACGGTGACGATCGTGCCGCGCAGGTTGATCAGACCGCAGACGAACGCGGGCGCCCCCGGCAACCGGGTCGCCCTCCGCTGCGGGATGATCTCGCGAACCATCGCGATGTCGCAGCCGTAGGTCTGTTCCCCGAGGGCGAAGAGCAGCACGCGGAGCGCCGATGTCGGCGCCGCGGTCGGCTCAGCTGTCGTCCCGGTAGAAGCCAAAGTATTCGAGCAGATCAGGGTGATCCCGCGGAATCCCGGCCCCCTCCCCCGCCACGGCCAGCAGCGACTGCGTCAGGTCGGGTGGTAAGGGCGCCCGCAGGTCCATCGCGACACCGGTGACCGGGTGATGGAAGCGCAGTCGGGCCGCGTGCAGGAAATGCCGCCGCGCCGGCAGTGCCACCAGCTTCCGTCCACCTCCTCCGCCGTAGGTATCGTCACCTACCACCGGATGCCCGAGCGAGGCGAGGTGGACGCGGATCTGATGGGTGCGTCCCGAGTGCAGGTGCGCGCGCAGCAGATCCACCGAATCGAACCGTGCGAGCCGCACGAAATCCGTCCGTGCCGCTCGCCCCGTATTGACGATTGCCATACGCGTTCGGTCTCGCGGATCTCGTCCTATGGACTTCTCGACCATGACTTCGTCATGGTCGAGATGCCCCCAGCAGAGCGCGGCGTACCGGCGAACGATCTTCCGCTGGGCCAGGGCGGCCCCGAGGACGCGATGGGCTCGGTCGCTCCTGGCCACGAGGAGGAGGCCCGAGGTGTCCTTGTCGAGCCGATGGACGATCCCCTCGCGGTCCTCGCCGCCCTCCGTCGAAAGGTCGCCCCCGCGCCCCTTCAGCGCGTTGACGAGCGTCCCGGTCCAGTTCCCCGGCGCTGGGTGAACCACCATCCCCGCCGCCTTGTTCACTACCAGCAGGTCCTCGTCCTCGTAGACGACGTCGAGCGGGATGTCCTCGGGGACCACGTCGCGGCCGGGCGGGGGCGGGATCTCGACGGCGATCCGGTCTCCCGCCTCCGGACGATAGCTCGCGCGCTCGCGGCGCTCGTTCACGAGGACGTGACCGTTCGCGATCAGCGTCGCGGCCTGGGTTCGCGAGATGTCGAGGCTCCGCGCCAGGTAGCTGTCGAGGCGCGACTGCTGCGACTCGGCCGCGCCTACCTCGAGCAGATGCCGCTCCCCCTCGCGCGGGGTCGGGCCCGTCATGGTTCGCTCAGGCCGCGACGCTGCGCGTGCGGCGCTCCTCGGCCCAGAGGATGAGAACGAGCAGCACCGCGCCGACGCTCACCGCCGAGTCGGCGACGTTGAACACCCAGAAGCGATGGCCGCCGATGCCGACGTCCACGAAATCGACCACCCCGTTCGTCCAGCGGAGCCGGTCGACGAGGTTGCCGATCGCGCCGCCGCAGATCATCCCGAGCGCGAAAAGCTTCCAGCCCTCCTCGGGCCGCGCCTGACGGGCCATACGGATCAGGACGAAGAGGATCACCAGGGCGAGCCCGGTGAAGATCCAGCGCGACGCGTCGCCGACCGTGGTGCCGAACGCCGCGCCGCGATTGAAGACGAGGGTGAAGCGCAGCCAGTCGCCGATGATGTCGCGCGGCACCCCGTAGTCGAGCGACGCCATCGCCAGCCGCTTGGTGAGGATGTCGGCGATGATGACGAGGACACCCGTGAGCCAGAAGGCCGGACGACTCAGCGCGCTCAGAGGGCGCCTCCGCGCTCGACGAGCGCCGCGGGACGGGTGCTCTCGGCGGCGTCCGCCGGCTCCGTCGGGTGTTCCGCGGGAACCGCGGCGCGCGACGCCTCGCGGTCCTCGCGCCAGAGCACGAGGGCGAGGAGCAGCGCCCCCGACGTCACCGCGATGTCGGCGACATTGAAGGTGGGCCAGCGCCAGTCGCCCGCGCCGAGGTCGATGAAGTCCACGACGCCGCGCGACGAGCGGAGACGGTCGAGCAGGTTGCCGACCGCGCCCGCCGAGACCAGTGCCAGCGCGAGCACGCGCCGGTAGTCTCCGCCGCGCGTGCCGCGGAAGAGCCGCCACAGGATGCCGAGCGCGGCGAGCGTCAGGATGGAGAACACCGGCCGCGAGTACTCGCCGACGTGGATGCCGAACGCGGCCCCGGGATTGTAGACCAGTGTCAGGCGCACGACGTCGCCGATCACCCGATGCGGGATGTGCTCGGGGACGAGCGCGTACGCGGCGATCGCCTTCGTGACGAGGTCGAGCGCGACGACGAGCAGCGCGATCGGCCAGAAGACGGTGGCGTTAGGCATCACGGCGCGCGGCGGCGCCGTGAACGTCGTGCCGTCGTCAGGCGCTCTTCTTTCCATCTTCCTCACGCTGCTTGCAGGCGATGCAGAGCCGCGCGTGGGGAAGCGCGTCCAGGCGGTCGAAGTCGATGTCCTCGCCGCAGCTGTGACACTTGCCGAAGGTCTCGGGCGAGCGGTAGAGCCGGCGGAGCGCCTGGTCGATGTGCCAGAGGAAGCGGCCTTCCTGGCTCGCGAAGAGGAACGCCTTCTCGCGTTCCATCGCGTCCGTGCCCTGGTCGGCCATGTGGAAGGAGTAGCTGCTGAGGTCTCCATCCGACTCCTGCGAAGCCTCGTCGTGATGACCGAGCTCCTTGAGGACGCGCTTGCGCTCCTCGAGCAGCCGCTTCTCGAAGTGCTGGAGCTGCTTCTTGGCCATCGGCTTGGACTTGCCGCTCTTGGCGCCGCTCTGCGTTGGCATGTTCACGAAACCCTGGTTAGGGCGATACGGAGCTCGAGTCCATCGAGGTCGAGCGTCTGCGCCGCCGCGTACTCACGTCCCTTCCCTTCACCGACGAACACCTGGAGCGCGAGCGTCTCGCGCCCGACGTGCTCCCGGTGCCCACGAACCGCGCCGACCACCTCGGCGCTTCCCTCCACCGCGAGATGGATCCGGTCGCTCACCGCGAGCCCCGCCTCCTTCCGCAGCCGCTGCACCGCGCTCACCACCTCACGAACGATTCCTTCCGCCCGGAGTTCCGGGGTGACCGTCGGATCGATCGCCGCGAAGTAGCCGCCGCGCTCCGCCACCACCAGATCGCTCGATGCGCGGCGCACGATCGTGAGATCGTCCATCTCGAGCGAGCGCACCTGCCCATCCACGTTCAGCTCCAGCGGCTCCCCCCGCTCGAAGCCGAGCAGCGCCTCGGAGGAGAGCGCGGCGACGCGCTTCGCCGCTTCCGGGGTCGCTTTGCCGAACTTCTTACCCAGCGTCCTGAAGTTCGGTTTCGCTTCGAGTGTCACGAGTTTGTCGGCCGAGCTCGCGAGCTCCGCCCGTTTCACGTTGAGCTCAGCCTCGAGCAGGGGCAGCAGCCCCGTGATCTCCTGGAGCTCGGCCTGTTTGACGACGCAGACGACGCGCGATAACGGCTGGCGCACCTTGCGGACGAGGCTGTTCCCCGTCTTCTGCGCCGCTTCCTCGCGTGCCGCGCGCCCGAGCGTCGAGAGCGTGCGGATCGCCTCCATCGCATCCTCGAGCCCCGGCGAGGCGAGCGACGGGCCCTCCACCGCGAACGACGCGAGGTGCACGGATTCCCCGGTGAGCTCGCGATGGATCCAGTCGCTCACGAAAGGCGCGAAGGGCGCGAGCAGCCGGCAGGCGCCGACGAGCACCGTGTGCAGCGTCGCGAACGCGGCGCGGTTCTCCTCGCCGTCCACGTCGTAGAAACGAGCGCGCGTGAGCCGCACGTACCACTTCGAGACGTCCTCGTCGATGAAGCTCATCGCGAGCCGGGCCGCCTCCGTCGCCTCGAAGCGCAGCAGGTGGCCGTCGCACATCCGCGTCACCGTCTCGAGGCGCGAGAGGATCCAGCGATCGATCACCGGGCGCGCCGCGGGCACCGGATCGGCGTCCGACGGCTCCCAGCCGAAGTTCGCGTACTGCGCGAAGATCCCCGAGTAGATGTTGCGCAGCGTGAGGAGCAGCCCGCCCGCGGTGGCGCGGATCTGCGCTTCGTCGAACGAGCGTGGCATCCACACCTGGCTCGACGCGACGAGGAAGAGCCGCACCGCGTCGGCGCCGTGGCGCTCGACCACCTGCCAGGGGTCGACGATGTTCCCGCGGCTCTTCGACATCTTCTGCCCGTTCGCGTCGAGCACCATGTCGTTCACCACGACGGCGCGATACGGCGCGGCCTCGACGCTGCTCACCGTCGCGCCGAGGGGCACGCCGTTCCGCGGCAGCGCGTCACCGAGCCCGGTCGCGATCGCGAGGAGCGAGTAGAACCAGCCGCGTGTCTGGTCGACGCCCTCGGCGATGAAGTCCGCCGGATAGTTCCGCTCGAACTCGTCGCGATTCTCGAACGGATAGTGCCACTGCGCGAAGGGCATCGACCCCGAGTCGAACCATGTGTCGATCACCTCGGGGACGCGCCGCATCGTACCCCCGCAGCGCGGCTGCGAGCACTTCCACTCGTAGCCGTCCACGTGCGGCTTGTGGGGGTCGAAGATCCCCGGGAGGGGCGCGCCGCTCTTCCGCGCCAGCGTCGCGTAGCTGTCCACCGCCTCGATGTGCGCGGGATCGGCGTCGCAGATCCAGATCGGAAGCGGCGTTCCCCAGTAGCGGTCGCGCGAGATCGCCCAGTCGATGTTGTTCGTCAGCCACTCGCCGAAGCGCCCGGTGCCCATCTCCTCGGGGTGCCACTCGACGCGCGCGTTTCGCGCGAGCATCGCGTCGCGATACGCCGTCGTGCGCACGAACCACGACGTGCGCGCGTAGTAGAGCAGCGGCGTCCGGCAGCGCCAGCAATGCGGATACGAGTGGCGCAGCGTCCCCGCCTTCCAGAGCACGTCGCGCTTCTTCAGCTCCTCGACGATGAGCGGATCCGCCTTCTTTACGAACTGACCACCCACGACTGGCATCCTGGGCGGGAACTCGCCCTTCGCGTCCACCGGCTGCACGAAGGCGAGCCCGTTGCGCTTCGCCGCCGCGTAGTCGTCGGCGCCGAAGGCGGGCGACATGTGCACGACCCCCGTACCGTCGGTCGCCGACACGAACTCCTCGGCGACCACGACCTGTCGCGCACCCTCGGTCGGGAACTCGACCCAGTCGAGCGGGCGCGCGTAGCGCCAGCCGGCCATCTCGGAGCCGACGAACCCGTGAACGCGGTCCCAGCGATCGGCGAAGTCCTCGCCGAGCACCGCGGTGATCCGCTCCTGCGCGAGGATCACGGTGCGCTGATCGCCCTGCTTCCGCCGCAGCTCGACGTAGGTGAGGTCGGGATGGACCGCGAGCGCGGTGTTCGAGACGAGCGTCCACGGCGTCGTGGTCCAGACGAGGATGCGCCGCATCGAGCGCCCATCGTCGCGCGTCGCGACCTTGCCGTCCGCGTCGACGACGTCGAGTGCGATGAAGACGCTCGGGTCATCGACGTCGTCGTAGCCCTGCGCCACCTCGTGGCTCGAGAGCGCGGTGCCGCAGCGCGGGCAGTACGGGAGGATCTTGTGCCCGCGATACAGCATGTCGCGCTGGTACAGCGTCGCGAGCGCCCACCACACGCTCTCCACGTACTCGTGCGAGTAGGTGACGTACGGGTGCTCGTAGTCGAGCCAGTACGCGGTGCGCTGCGAGAGCTTCTCCCAGTCGGCGCGGTACTTCCAGACGCTCTCGCGGCACAGCTGGTTGAACTTCTCGACGCCCACCTGCTCGATCTGCTGCTTGCCGCTGATGCCGAGCGCCTTCTCGACCTCGATCTCGACGGGGAGGCCGTGGGTGTCCCATCCCGCCTTTCGCGAGACACGATAGCCCTTCATCGCGCGATGACGGCAGAAGAGATCCTTCACCGTGCGCGCGAAGACGTGGTGGATCCCCGGTCGTCCGTTCGCCGTCGGCGGGCCCTCGAAGAACACGAACGGCTCGCCGTCCTCGTTCGCGGCAAGCGTCTGCTCGAAGAGCCGCTCGCTCGCCCAGCGCTCGAGCATCTCCTTCTCGAGATCGTCCGCGCTGCGCTCGACGGGGAGCGGGCGGAAGCGCACGTCGGTGAGGGCGTCGCTCACAGGCGCTCCATCACGCCGCGAACGACCGCGGTGAGCTTCGGCTCCGCGCCGTTGGCGACGGCGATGATGCGCTCCAGCGTCGCCGGCTCGAGCGCGTCCGGCAGGCACTGGTCCGTGATGATCGACAGGCCGAGCACGCGCATCCCGCCGTGCCGCGCCACGATCACCTCCGGCACCGTCGACATCCCCACCACATCCGCGCCCAACGCCCGCAGCATCCTGTACTCGCTCCGTGTCTCCAGGTTCGGCCCAGCGACCGCCACGTACACACCCTCGCGCAGGGTGATTCCCTGCTTCAGCGCGACCTCGCGCGCCGCCGCGCGCAGCTCGCCGTCGTACGGCTCCGACATGTCCGGGAACCGCGGCCCGAGCCGATCGTCGTTCGGGCCGACGAGCGGATTGTCGCCGAGCAGATTGATGTGATCCGCGATGAGCATCAGGTCGCCCGGCGCCCACAGCGGATGCATCCCGCCGCAGGCGTTGCTGACGACGAGCGTCGGCGCCCCGATCGCCCGCAGCACGCGCACGGGGAAGGTCACCTGCTGGAGCGTATACCCCTCATAACGATGAAAGCGCCCCTGCATCGCGACGACCGGCTTCCCGCCTAACGTTCCGCAGAGCAGGCGGCCGGCGTGCGACTCCACCGTCGAGAGCGGGAACCCCGGGATGTCGCGATAGTCGATCGTCGTCTGCACGGCGATCTCGCGCGCCAGCGCGCCGAGCCCCGTGCCGAGGATGATCGCCGCG